>CAYZAH010000023.1:0-8374 GCA_964475805.1 uncultured Pirellulales bacterium
TCACATCTGGACGAGCTTGAAAGCGCCATGGCATGATATCTGTGATTCGATCCCGCAATACCCGGAAGGATTGCCTCGGAAATGAAGAACTCAACGAGCACATAGAAAGCTGCGCCTTTCTTGGCTAGGCTATCCCGCGCAGTCGGGGGAGACTACAAGCAACCACCCGTTGTAACCGAATTAAACTCCTTGTGCTTTGTAGGCGAGAGCTGTATAGATGATTGATTTCGGAGTCACGGAACGAAAAGTGGCAGGGCTTCGATTTGTAGAGATGGGAGGTATGTAATGGAACGCCAGTTATTCCGTCTGCCAACGGTTACAAATTGGATTCAGAATTCCTTGATATCGCTGTTGTCCGCCGGACTATTGCTGATCTTGCCGGTTACGGGCGCCCGCGCCGAGTTGTACGTCTCTCCTGACGGCAGTGACGGCAATCCCGGCACCGCGAGCCAGCCATTGCGAACGCTGCAGGGTGCGCGGGACCGAGTTCGCACTATGGACAAGGACGGGCCTCAGGATATCCTGGTGCTGTTCAAAGCCGGTGATTACTTCATCGACAACGCCGTCCATTTTGGCAAGGAAGACTCGGGTTCGAGCGGCAGCCGGGTCATCTACAAAAATTGGGGTGAAAAAGGCAGTGCCCGTTTCATTGGCGGCCGGGCACTAACGGAATGGAAGGACGAGGGCGGAGGTATCTACAGCGCTCAGCTCGATGGGAACGCCTACGCGCTTTTTGAAAACGATCAGCCCGCCGTCATGGCCCGGGAACCCAATAAAGGGTATCACGAATTCGAATCCGTCTCTGACTTTAGCCATCTGAAATTTCGAGAGGCCGACTACGGCCGTTTCGACTACCACGGTGCGGCCGTGCGACTGTGGGCACACTGGATACCGGCGAAGATTGCGATTCAATCCGTCGATTTCAACAGCCGGATCATTACACTCGACCAGCCGTACGCCGGGAATCTCAAGGGCACGGTCTGGAACGATGCGTGGGCTGCGCGGACTCGTACCCGTTTCTATATCTATAATTCCAAATCTTTCCTGGACCAGCCGGGTGAATTCTACATGGACCCCACCGCCCACAGGGTCTATTACAAGCCGCGGCGCACGCCGATTGAAGAACAGGCTATTATCGCCGCGACGATGGATTGGATTATTGATATTGACGGCGCAAGTAACATTCAATTCGAGGGCCTCACATTCGAAGTCTCCAACGGCCTGTTAGAGGTCCTCCCCTCTCTTGCGCTGCATTCGAATGTCAAGGGAGGACTGATTCGTCTGGGTGACGCCCGGAACGTCATCATCAAGTATTGCCGGCTCCTCAATTCCGGGCAAAACGGCGTGATCGTGGAGGGAGATATCGAAGGGTGTACGATCTACGGAAACCTCATCACTCAGACGATGAGCGGCGGCGTCCGTTTTGTGGGCGGCAATAACCGGGATAACATCATTGAAAACAACTACGTGCACCACGTGGGAGAAGGGATCTATGTGCGCAATAGCGCGGGTGACGTCATTCGGCACAATCTCATTCATGACGTCGAGTCGAATGGGTTCAAGTCCCTTTACTCAGAGCGACAAACTATCAGTTACAACGACATTTCGCGCGTTGGGCTGGATGGAACCGACAGTGACGCGGGGGGGATCTATGCCAACTGTACCACCGGGGGACCGGACGGTGGGCACATCACGATTGACCACAACCGGCTTCATGACATGACTTACAACGGCTATCCCGGCTATCCTGCTTCCGCAATCTACCTTGATATGGACGGCGTGTACAACTGCACCGTGACCAATAACATCATTTACGGTATCAGACACAAGTACGCAGTGCACGTCCGCGGACCGAACCACGTCGTCCGCAACAACGTTATTGATTTTGAGGGGCCGGACCTGCTGCCGCCGTTCACGATCGTCGCAGGCAGTCGACGCACCAACGTCGAGGTGGATGCACCGCCCATCTGGAATCACCACTACACTTTCGAGAACAATATCGTCTGGCTGTCCTCCGGTTCAATCTTCCAAATCGGCGGCAAGTTAGATAAGGAAACGTTCAAGGACGTGGACAATAACGTGTACTACAATCCGCAAGGGCACTATGCCTTCGCAAGGATGACATTGGAAGACTGGCGTCGCAGGGGATTCGATACCCACACGAGTCTTGCCGACCCTCTATTTGTGGACCGGGAAAATCACGATTATCACCTCAAGCCCGACTCGCCGGCTCTAACGCTGGGGTTTGAGAACATTGACACCAGCGGAATCGGCCTGAAACAGGATTTTCCATACAAGAGAAACTAAGAACAGCCGTTCTTTACAACCGAACAGGACTCTCTACGCTTTAGAAGAGCAAGCGAGATATATGATTGACTTCGGAGTCACGGAACGAAAGGTCGCAGAGCTTGAGGCGCGGATGGCCAAGTGTGGGCTGCATGAGAAAGACATTGAGGAGAAGTTCGTCCGAAGCGGCGGGCCGGGCGGGCAGAGAGTCAATAAAACCTCCTCGTGCGTTCAGCTTACACATCGTCCGAGCGGCCTGACGGTCAAGATGCAAAAGAGCCGGACTCAAAGGCTGAACCGTTACTACGCCAGAAGACGACTGTGTGAAATGTCGGAGAACAAACTGCTCGGAAAAGAAAGCCCCGAGGCCAAAAGGCTAAGTAAAATACGTAAGCAGAAAGACCGAAGACGACGCAGAAGGCCCGCTTCATGAAGTGTCGGGATATCTCCAGGACTCTGTCACAACAAGAACTGTGAGAATGTCTTTGCGAGCGAAGCGAAGCAATCTCAATGCCTCACGCAATGTAACTTTTGAGATTGCTTCGTCGCTTCGCTCCTCGCAATGACAATTTCCCCATTTAAGTAGCAACACAGTACAAGTGAAGCTCAGCATTTCGTAAGTGCTGATCCCTAATACTGATAGTCTGTTTCAATCTCTAATTCTGCGCCGCGCACGACCTTTTTCTTGCGTTCGCGCGCTTGGCACAATATCATTCGCATCAAGACGCTGATTTTGCAGGATCGGTTATTTGAAAGGCTATCGTGTTTCCACTACTGGATAACGTCCCAAGACAGCACCTGCCGGTGGTCACATGGATGATCATTCTGGCCAACGGCGTGGTCTTCGCCTTCGAGCTATCCCTGCCGTCGGACGCGCTAGAGCAACTCATCTATCATCTGGGGCTCGTCCCGGCCCGCTTCACGCACGAGGCCTGGGGCACGTCGGTGATGGTCACCGCCCGCAGCCTGTGGCCCTTCTTCACGAGCATGTTCCTCCACGGCGGCTGGCTGCATATCATCTTCAACATGTGGGCACTGTGGATATTTGGCGATAACGTCGAGGACCGGCTGGGCCACGTGCGATTCCTGGTCTTCTACCTGCTGTGCGGGCTCATCGCGGGCCTCGTGGACGTCCTGGTCAATCTCCATTCGGCCGTCCCGACCATCGGTGCTTCCGGCGCTATCGCCGGCGTGTTAGGGGCGTACTTCATCCTTTTCCCCCGGGCGCAGGTGATTGTGCTCTTTCCTATCTTGTTCATCCCCCTGTTCTTCCCGCTGCCGGCGCCGCTGTTTATCGGTTTCTGGTTCATTCTCCAGTTCGTCAGCGGAACGCTGGCCCTGTCGTCCGCGGCAGCGGCGGCGGCCGGCAACATCGCCTGGTGGGCGCACGTCGGAGGGTTCTCGGCCGGTGTCGCGCTCCATCGGCTGTTTCTAATACGTTCGCCGGCGCGTCGGCCCACCTATCCGGATGAGTACGGGACTAAAGCGGCGTGGTATCACGGGTAATACTAAAGGAGTAGCACTATGTTGGCGGCAGTAGGGATCTTCAATCTGATTTGGTTGTTCTTCATCATCATAACGCTCCAGCCGATATTGCGGCAGAAGCTCCTGGAAACAGCGCGAAAGCGGCTGCTAACCGTTATCGAGGCAAGACGCAGCTCCCGCGTCATCGCGCTGATCCATCGGCAGGAAACGATGAGCTTTATCGGTTTTCCCATCCTTCGCTATATCGACATTGACGATTCGGAAGAGATTCTTCGCGCGATCCACATGACCGATCCCGACATGCCGATCGATCTGATTCTGCACACGCCCGGCGGGCTGGTCCTGGCCGCTACGCAAATCGCCACCGCCATCGCGGACCGCAAAGGCAAGGTCACCGTCTTCGTACCTCACTACGCGATGTCCGGCGGCACGCTGATCGCCTTAGCGGCCGACGAGATCGTCATGAGCCCGCACGCGGTGCTCGGACCCGTCGATCCTCAGCTCGGGCAGTTTCCGGCCGCGTCGCTGCTGAAGGTGATGGAACAAAAACCGATCAAGGAGATCGACGATCAGACGGTCATCCTGGCGGACCAGGCGGCCAAGGCGATCGCCCAGGTGGGCCAGAGCGTCGAGCAGTTGCTGAGCCGGCACATGGAGGCCGACAAAGCCGCCGAGCTGGCGCGTCTGCTGTCCACCGGCAAATGGACCCATGACTACGCGATCACGTTCAAAGAGGCAAAGGAAATGGGCCTTCCCGTTAGCTCCGAGATGCCGGAAGACGTCTTGAAGCTGTTGCAGCTCTACCCGCAACCGATGCGTCGCCGGCCCACGGTCGAATACGTTCCGCACCCGTATCACTCGCACCGGGGGGAGCCGAAACAATGAGGGCCAAGTCGATCAGTGCGGCCGTCGGCGCAGCCGTCGCGGTCGTGATGGCGGGTTGCACGGCGATCGGCCCCAGGGCGGTGAGGTCGGACCGGGTGGACTACAATATCGCCGGCCAGCAGACCAGCAACGAACAGCTTCTGCTCAATCTCGTGCGTCTGCGATACCGGGACACACCTTATTTCCTTGAGGTCGCCAGCATCTCGACGAGTCTGTCGCTTAGCGGCTCGGCCAACGCCTCGGCGGCTATCCCGGAAGCACAAAGCCACAGCTACGGACTGGGTACGGGTCTGAGTTACACGGAACAGCCCACGATCACCTATTCGCCCCTGCAGGGGGACCAATTCGTCAAGCAGCTTCTGTCCCCGGTGGATCTGGACACCATCCTGCTGCTGTACTATTCGGGCTGGTCCGTTGAGCGGATCTTCCGTGTGTGCGTCCAGTCCGTCAACGACGTCAAGAACGCGCCGAGCGCCTCGGGACCCACTCCCGACTATGTCCCGCAGTACAAGGAGTTCCTGGAGGTTGCCCGACTGCTGCGGAGCCTGCAATTGAACGGAATGCTCGATATGGGCCGGACCGAATCCAAGGGACAAGGTCCATCGACTATCGAGATTCGCATTGACGAACAGGCACTCAAGTCCTATGAAGCCCAGCAGTTGTTCAAGCTGCTGAAACTCAAGCCGGAGCACGGCTACTTCCCGTTGACCACGGAGATCGGAACCGATGGCGAGCAGCATATTTCCGTGGTATTGCGGTCGTTGCTGGCCAGTATGTTCTATGCCTCGCAAAGCGTGAAGGTCCCGCCCGAGGACGAACAGCGAGGGTTAGTTACCGTGAGCCGTGACGTCGACGGGCAGCCGTTCGACTGGTGTAACGTCGTCGGCGGATTGATTGACATCCACTGGGCCAAACACCGCCCGAGCAGCGCCTACGTGACCGTGCACTATCGCGGCACGTGGTTTTACATTGACGACAGCGATTTGACGTCGAAGTCGACCTTCTCGCTTCTCACGCAGCTCTTTGCTCTCAAATCGGGGCAGATCAAATCCGTCGGCCCGATCCTGACCCTGCCCGTAAGCCAGTGAAACATAGCCAAATTGAGATAGAACAGAGACAATCACGAACAGCGGTCCATTAGCGACAGAGGCTTTGAAACTCAGCACGGAAATCAGGCCGGAAACCTCTTAGCGAAGCGGCGCTCGGGACTACTCTTGATTGATGAACAAACGCCATGCCCTTTGGCCTTTTGTTCAGAAACCATAAGCGTTCCGGAGTTGCCATCTTGATGGCATCTCCCGGTACCATTCACCTCTCGGACCGATGTATCCCGGGCCTCGTTTGACAAGCTCGACAGCCGTTCGGGTACCATTGGCATTCGTGAACCAAACCCGCACGATGGTTCTCTCCACGATTCCAAAAGGCGATATGACCTGGGGAGCCGGATAGGCTTTGATAATCCGGCCGTAGGGTGTTTCGACGATAGTCAAAGGATGGTGCGTTCTCCCCGGCCGAATTCGGTGCGAAAAGGATCGCCCATTGATAACGTTGCTGTGCGGCCGGATGATGACTACCGATCTATGAGGTTGCACGATCACGTGTCCCCGGGCCGGAAGGTTACGAACGATGCTTGGCTTGCCAAGCGCGTTACCTGCGAGCAAACACAGACCTGTTCCAACGGCGATGACGAGATTGATTCTCTTGCCTGACATGATAGTCTCCTTTCATTCTCAAAGGTGCCAAAAACCTTTTTGCTTTGCCTTCTATCTATGTAAGGCACGCTGCACCGTAGAAGTAACAGACTCGTTGAAAGGGGTCAGGCTTTGGATTTAGGTGTCACCGGGGACATGATAGAGGCGTGGGGTGAAATGCATCGTATTATTGACAACCAATTGATCTTCAACGGCGCATCTCTTATCCTGTCAGCAGAAAATGGGCAGCATGAGTTGGTTCGGTTAGCCTGTGCCCTCAGGGCGAGTTGCCGACCGTGTGAGTCTATGTCTTTGACGGGATTACAGGATTGACGTGATGAATACGTATATCGCTCTTTTCAGAGGAATCAATATCACCGGGAGGAATATCCTGTCGATGAAGGATCTTGTGAAGATCCTTGAGGGCATCGGGTGTGAAAACGTCAAGACCTATATCCAGAGCGGGAACGTCGTGTTCCAGAGCAAGAAGGGACAGGCGGGACGGTTAGCCCGCCAGATCGGCTCCAGGATATTGGAGCGTCATGGATTCGAGCCGAAGGTGTTGCTGCTCAGAGAATCAGAACTGCAAAGTGCCATCGAGAATAATCCCTTCAATACGGCCATCGGAAAAGCATTGCATTTGTTCTTTTTGGATTCCGTTCCTGACAAGCCTGACTTGGAAAAGCTCATGGCCGTTAAAGCGGAGTCGGAAGAATTCAAACTCCACGGCAAAGTCTTTTATTTCTATGCGCCGGATGGATTTGGTCGCTCCAAATTAGCCGCGAAGGTCGAGCAGGCCCTTGGCGTTCCCGCGACCGCCCGAAACTGGAATACGGTCAGCAAGCTTGTCGCGATGGTCGATTAGTCCCTCTCTCAATCCCTCAGCCGGAGAATAGGGCGAGGATCGAGACGGTAGCGGCCAGGATTCCTCCAGCGGCGAGACCGGCGTCCAAGAGGTGATCACGATAGGGACGCGTGCTCTTGAGGACTCGCAATCCAAAAAAGATGGCGAAGAACCCCGACAGGAAAACCGTGGTGAACTTCACGAGGAAGGTCAGGTGAAATGACAGGAGGAGGATGCACAGCATTCCGAGTGCGAAGGATTTTATGGCCGTGCTGCGCGCTGGAGTCGAGGCAGCGACCCTTTTGCCTACGATTCGCTCGAATTCGATTTTGGCTCGTTCCCACGGCGATGGGTAGCCGGGCGCCGCCTGCCTTCGCCATTGTCCGAGGGCGAACAGGTCCAGGATCGCCACGGACGGCCCGAACAGAAACACAAACCAAGGTAACTGGCGGCGTCCAAGCGAGATCACGAGGGTCAGCATGAAAACGAAGCTGGCCGTCAGCGCGCCGATGTTCACCGCCGCCTTCCAGACGGCGCTGTCCGCGACGGGCTGGTCGAGCTCAGTCGCTTTAATGAACGCGCGATGCACCTCGTCCCGCGTCAAGACGACCAGCGCCCAGATTCCCATCCACAGCCCGAGCAGGGACCCCGGGATGGCGACGAACTGCAAGACACTGGCGGCGATAGCCAACCCGTAGGATTGAAGCTGCACCATTCTCTGGGCCGCTACGACGGTCAACAGGCCCATCGCGGCCATGATCAATCCGATGCTGCCTGTTACCACCGTGCCCAGAGAGGTCGCTCCGTGAGTAATCGCAAGAACCATCCAGCCGACTAACGTTAAAACAGACGTGATGCAGTTGATTATTCCGGCCACCTTCAGGCCCGAAGCAGGCCCGCTGAGCTGTCGTCGGACGGCCTCGAATTCATGGTCAGCGACGACGTCCCTCGCGGCCGCGACGGGGCGGCCGGACGAAATGGTCTCGACCTCCGTTTTCACGTCTGTAACGCGCTGGTATCGCCGCTCAGGCTCTTTCTCCAACGTCCGGAGCACGATCCTGTCCAGTCTGGCATCCACGTGCGCCTTCTCAGAGGGCGGCAGGAAGCGGCCTAACGGCAGCTCGCCCGTCAGCATCTCGTAGAACACCACGCCCAACGAATAGATATCGGCCCGGTGGTCCAC
>CAYZAH010000023.1:8474-15970 GCA_964475805.1 uncultured Pirellulales bacterium
AGCTCTCCGGCGCGAATCACGCGCCGCAAGTCCGTCCCATCGACGAACTCCATGATGAAATAATGCAGGCCCGTTGCCGTGCGACCGAAGTCGTACACCGAGACGATGCGGGGGTGGTTCAGCCGGGCCAGCGAGCGAGCCTCGCGGATGAAGCGGTCGGAGAACGCCGGCGTCTGGCCGGGATGAGGCGGCAAGAATTTCAGCGCGACCACGCGGTCTAGTTGCTTCTGGCGAGCCTTGTAGACAACCCCCATGCCTCCCTGGCCTATCAGCTCGAGAATTTCAAGTTGCGGAAACTGTTCGGCCAATTCCGCCGGCTCGGGCGGGACGAAACCCGCCGGCGGGGTGGCGCTGGTGGGGATATTGTCCTGGCCGGTCTTGACGCCGCTCGAGCCGCCGAGCTTCGCCAGACATTCCCGGCAAAGCCCCTGTGGCGTTTCGGCCGGCCGTGCGCCGCCGCACTCACCCCAACATCGTTCTTCGGCCATGACAACGTCTCCTTCGCTCTATCGGTTGCTTGAGCCTGATGACGCAAGCCGACTTACCATAAGATTACACACTGTAGTCGCGTTTTGCCAGAGAGTATTGCGAGGCCGAAAGACGAGAGGTGGCCGCCTCAAACGCGGCTTGGAGATGGCTTTCCCACGAGCATGGAAACACGACCGCGCTTTCATAAAGGATGTAAGGATAAATCTTTTGACAATTCAAACCCGCAACGGTAATGTTCAGGTTGCAGAGCTCTTAAACATTTTCCTAAAAGGAGTAAGAAAATGAAGATTGTGTCCCGAGCAATGACAGTTTGGATCAATCTGGTCGTGGGGATCGCATTGGTCTACGTATCCGGCTGCAAGAAGAAGGAGACGACACCGGAGCAGCCGCCGCCGAAAATGCAGGCTCCCGCCGCAGTCGAGGAACAACCCAAAACGCAAAAGGAGGCCAGGCAAATGAGCGCTGACAAGGCATCTTTCGGACAGACGCCCGACGGAAAGCAAGTCGATTTGTACACTCTCACCAATACCAACGGCCTGACGGCCAAGATCACCAACTATGGCGCGATTCTGGTCTCGTTGGACGTCCCCGACCGGGACGGGAAGTTGGCCGACATTACCTTAGGCTACGACAACTTAGCCGACTACGTCAAGCGGAACGCCTTCTTCGGAGCCACGGTCGGGCGGTACGCCAACCGTATCGGCGGCGCGAAATTCACGCTTAACGGCGTCGAGTACAAGCTCGTGGCGAACAACGGACTCAACCACCTCCACGGTGGGACGAAGGGATTCGACAAAGTCGTCTGGCGGCTCGATGATCTGCACCACGACGCCGACGGCGCCGTTGTGAAACTCACCTACGTCAGCGAGGACGGCGAGGAAGGCTACCCGGGCAACTTAGCGTGCAGCGTTACGTATACGCTTACCAGCAACAACGAGCTGAGGATCGATTACGAAGCCGAGACCGACAAGGCCACGGTGGTGAACTTGACGAACCACAGCTATTTCAACCTGGCCGGGCAGGGCAACGGCGACGTGCTCAATCACGTCCTCATGCTCAACGCCGACAAGTACACCGTCTTCGACGACACCCTGATACCGACGGGCGAAATCCGGAGCGTCGAAGGCACGCCCTTTGACTTCACCTCGCCCACGTCCATCGGCGCGAGGATTGACCAGGTGGGCAACGGCTACGACCAGAACTACGTGCTCAATGGAGGCGGCGGCAAGCTCGCCTTGTGCGCGAGGGTCCTCGTGCCGACCACCGGGCGGATCATGGAAATCGACACCACCGAGCCAGGCGTGCAATTCTACACGGGCAACTTCTTAGATGGCACACTCGTCGGCAAGGACGGAAAGGTGTACAAGAAGCACTACGGGTTCTGTTTGGAGACGCAGCACTTCCCGGATTCGCCGAACAAACCCAATTTCCCGTCGGTGGTCCTCCAGCCCGGGCAGAAGTTCACCTCCACGACGGTGTACAAGTTCTCCGCCCAGTAGCACCCCGGCACGGGAAAAACTGTAAGAATGTCATTGCGAGGCACGAAGTAACGAAGCAATCTCAAACGTTCGCTCACGTGAGTAACTGAGATTGCTTCGTCGCGTTGCTCCTCGCAATGACAGTCTTTTTATCTGAGCTTTGACGCAACGGTAGGATCAAGCCCACATGCCCGGCCGATGGCGGGGACTGGCTCTTTTTGATGGCGTCTTTCCGTCAAAAAGTGCCTGTCCCTCTCGAAAAGGGGACAGTCAGCCTTCTAAAAGGCAGAAGGCAGACAGTCCCCGAGACCCGCCACGCGGGTTAGCGGCCCGCAATGACATTTCCCTTATTTGATCTCAGGCGAGGTAGATTCGAGCACCCGGCTCAATGGCGGGTATCTGGTCGAGCTTTTCTTTGACGTCTTCTTTATCGAGGGCGAAGCTGGGCGCGATCTCGATCAAGCAGTCAGGCGAGCCGTCCGGCTTCCTCGGGACCGCGACGCCCGCCGATTCGAGCCAGGCGGCGGACCGGGCCACGATCATCTGTTTGCACGTTTCAGCGCTGTCAACGCCCGTAGCGTTCTTCGTAGGCGCGAATTCCTCCTCGCGCACCGTCTCTAAGATGATGGACTTCGAGGCCAACGGCACGGCGTCGAAGATGAAGCTCTCCAGCTTCACCCCTTTGGATTCGACCAGCTCGCCGCGTTCGTCAAGGTGAGGGATATTCTTGACGGCCCTATGGAGCGGCAGGCCGAACTCTCCGGCGGTCAGCCTCTCGACGAAGGTGCGGTTGATCATGTGGATAGCAATACTGCCGAGGTGAAACACCAGGGAGCCGTCGGGATTTCGCCTTTCGGCCAGTTCGTCGGGCAGGTCGCTGTATTCGATGATCGTGACCTTGCCGTCGATCAGGCAGAAATTGCCGACCTTTTCTTTCGGACCGCTTTTCTCCAAAGCCTTCGAGGACATTTCGGCCTCGTCGAGAGCGTGCAAGCCGATAAAGAGCGGGTCGAAGATATTGATCAGGGGGTTATCCACCTGGAAGTAGCTGAGCAGCTCGACACCCCGGCGTCTCATGTCGTCGAGGGCGCCGCTTCGCTGGAGCGCCATGAGGCTACCGCCGTGGCCGTCGGGTGAGCAGGCAATGTGGGCCTTGTCGGCCAGCAGGATTTTGCCGTCAAAATCAAAGTTCGGCAGCGTGCCCTGCTGGAAAATGAAGACGTTTTCGGGGTCCAGGCCGTAGTAGTTGTTCGAGCGAAACACCTCCAGGGTCGGGTCATGATTGAGCGGGCTGGTCATTACGTACCAGGGGCAGACGATACCATATTTCCGTCCGACCGCGGCGATCGTGTCGGCGAAGACATGAAACAATGTTCTATCGCTCACCGGGCCGATGGGGAAGTCGCCCTTCGGGCCGTCGAAGCCCAGCCGGGTGCCCTGGCCGCCCGCCACCACGAACGCGGCGACCTTGCCGGCGGATATCCACTTCTTGCCTAACTCGATGGCTTCGAGGTACTTACGTTCCTGCTCGGTACCCGTCGGATAGGGGTTGTAGGACTCCGGGGGCGAAAAGTCGGTGCGTATGACGGCTGGATCCGGATTCTTGACGAAATCTCTGATCCATCGCTCGACGTGCGCGAAATCCAACTGTTGTATCTGCGCGAGCAAATCCCGTTTTGGAGCCTCGCTCAATTGGTCCCAAAACGTTAACAGATGGTTTTGATTGTATTGTTGTAGCTTTTTTTTGATGTCTTTGAGGTTTTTAAGGGTACTCATATCGTCAAATCCGGAATAAAAATGATGATTTTAGACAAAAGGAAGATTTTTTTCAAGCGCCTGACAGAAATTGGCGAAATCTATTTGACAAGGGAACGATGCTGTGGTATCATTTTCTTAGGATGAACGGGCAGGTTTGAAAAGTCCTGTTATCATAAATTTAACTGTGTCATCATAATTCTGTTCCCGATTTCATATCGAAAACCTGCCTGCGGGAGAAAAGGCCGTGCTAGTAGTTTGTATGTACGTTCTTTGATCTGGGTAAGGGTGAGACATCAACAACACGAATGGCAGGAATTTCACTGGAAAGACCGGTTTCTGGATTTGGTCCGACCGTCTCGGGCAAGGTATGTTCACAGATTGAGGAGATTCGCAGGAGGAAGGAATGGTGTTTAGTGTCGCATGTGTGTGTGGCAGTAGGCATTTATCCATTGAAATGGTAACCGAAGTGTAACTGAAGACGGTCGGATACGCGAATCTCAAAAGAGAAATTAAGGAGACTAAAGATGAAGAAGAAAGGTTTTACACTGGTCGAGCTGTTGGTCGTGATCGCGATCATCGCTCTCTTAATGGGCATTCTGATGCCCGCCCTGGCCAGGGTCCGGCAGATCGCCTTCCGCATGGTCTGCGGAACGAACCTGTCCGGTATCGGCAAGGCCATGCTGATCTACAGCAATGACTACGACGATGAATTGCCGCGTGCGGGCGGCAGGAACAGTGTGTGGAGCTCACCTATCCCGGACTGGACGGCCCTGAACCGCTTCAACGCCTATGGCTTGGCGGCCGATGGTAGCGGCGGACAGGGAACGATCACGTCCTGCTTCTACCTGCTGGTCAAATATGCCGAGGTCACGCCTAAGTCGTTCATCTGCAAGGGCGATTCCGGAACCACGGAATTCAAGCCCGCCGATGAGGGTGCAGGCGACCGGGAACTGATCGATCTTTGGGATTTCGGTACGGATCCGAGAACACATTGCAGCTATTCCTATCATATGCCTTTTGGCCTGTACGCCCTGACAACGTCGAGCGAGCCAGGTTTGGCGGTCGCCGCCGACAGGAACCCGTACATCAGCTCTCCCATGGCGGAAGCCAAGGCCTTCCCCGGCACCTTTAATCCCGACGGCGGCACCGAAGCCGTCAAGGCCGGTAACGCCATTCAGCACCAGGACGACGGTCAGAACGTCCTGTTCCTCGACAACCACGTGAGCTTCATGAAGCAGCCGTTCTGCGGCGTCAATGACGACAACATCTGGACCTACTGGGACGGTGGAGACGTCAGAATCGGCGCTATGCCCGTTGTTTTCAGCAGCGAGCCCCAGGATAGAACTGACTCTCTGCTGGTTGACGACGCCGAGCCCGGCGCCGGTGGCGGCGGCGGCGCTGCCCCGAAGGGTAGAACGTGCTTCGTCGCTGAGACCCCCGTTTGGCTGGACGGCCAGTCCATCCAGATCTCTGACGTGACCACGAGCGCCACGATCGAGCAGGTCCAGGCGCACGAAGGTACCTTCGAGGTCCGTGACGTTGTGTTCAACACCGGCGACAGCGTCGCTGTTGTCGATGCCCACAAGTTCATGCTCGAAGACGGTCAGTGGGTTGCGGCTCAGAATCTGACCAGCGGCCTCAAGCTGAAGACCCAGGACGGCACCGTGACTGTCAAGAGCGTCACGCTCCGCTCCACGCCCTATACCGGCAAGGTCTACAACCTGAAGGTCAAAGAGTCTGATCAGTATATGGTCGGAAAAGATAAGGTCATCGTCCGTGATTGGTAATCTTACGTGATGGCTGTGCGGTAGCGGACGTTTATTCTATCCGGTCTTACAGAACGCCGCTCTGCAGGCCCTCTCAACCAACCGCGTAACGATTGTCCTTGCTTCGGTCGTTTGAAGGAGCGGCCTCGTGCCAAGTTGCATGAGGCCGCTTTTCTATTATCGCGGCGAGGGCGTCCGATTCTTGCAAGATAACCTTGTCGCCGCTATGATACTGCTCATGGCGGCAAAATCGCAGAAGAACAAAGCCAAGGACAAGCAAGGCCCGGTTGCAGTCAACAAGAAGGCATACCGGAACTTCGAGCTCGTCGAGAAGATCGAGGCCGGCTTGGAGTTGCTGGGCACCGAGGTCAAGTCGCTGCGCGCCGCCGCCGCTGATCTGAGCGGCTCCTACGCCCGAATTGAGAACGAACAATGCTGGCTCGTCGGCGCCAGCATCGCCCAGTACGAGCAGGCCGGCCACCATCAGCACGATCCGACCCGCAAGAGGCGATTGCTCTTGCACAGGGCCGAAATCCGCCGGCTGAGAATCAAGCTCGAGCAGCGAGGCTTCACCCTGGTGCCCGTGCGGATATATTTCAACAACAGAGGACTGGCCAAAATAGAGCTGGCCCTTGCCCGGGGCAAGCGACAGTACGATAAGAGAAAGTCCATTACCGAGCGCGACCAGAAGCGCGACGTGGACAGAAGTATGAAGAAATACCGAAGATAGAAATGGGAATGGATCTGAGAATTGGTGGATGAGTGGTTTGCCAGCTCACTATCATTGAAGGAGTGCGCAATCATGGCTGAAGAGAAGAAGGAAGAAAAGAAAATCATCGTCGACGAGGACTGGAAGCACGAAGCGCAGAGGGAAAAGGAGATATTAGCCGCCCAGGAAGAGGAAGAAGAAAAGAAGAAGCAGGGCGGGGAAAGGCCGCGAGGGCCTATGCCGGAAGGCAACTTTGCCGCGCTGATCAGCATGTTGACGACACAGACGCTCTTTGCTCTGGGCCTGCTGCAAATCAAAGGACAGGAGGAGAAAGAACCCGATCTGGAGCTGGCGAAATACAACATCGACATGCTCCAGACTCTTGAGGAGAAGACCAAGGGTAATCTGAGCCCGGAGGAAGAGACCGTGCTGGCCAATACTCTGAGCGATCTTCGTATGGGCTACGTGCAGGCTGCGGGGTAAATCGAATTGGCGAATATCTTAGACAAGATCATAGCCGACAAGAGAGTTGAGGTGCAGTCGCGGCGGTCGGAACGAAGTCTCGATCAATTCAAAGAGCAAATCCGTGAGCTGCCTCGGTGCCGGAATTTCTACAAGGCCGTCACCAAGCGCAACAGCCGGGGCATTAACGTGATCGCCGAGGTCAAGAAGGCCTCGCCGTCGGCCGGGATCATTCGTGAAGATTTCGATCCCGTGGCCATCGCGCAGACGTATGAGAAATGCCGGGCCGACGCGATCAGCGTTCTGACGGACGAGAAGTATTTTCAAGGCCGGCTGGAGTATCTCGACCGGATACACCAAGCGGTCGATCTGCCGGTCTTGCGGAAGGACTTTATCGTCGATATCTGGCAGGTCTACGAATCTCGCGCTGCGGGCGCCGATGCGATTTTGCTGATCGCCGACGTTCTCAAGCCGGGCGAGCTGATAGACCTGATGATCGCCGCGGCCGAGCTGACGCTGACCGTGCTGCTCGAGGTGCACCGGGCCGATACGCTGCTGGCGGTCCGCAGCCTGATCGGATTCCCCGAGAAGGGATACAGCGTCCTGGGTATCAACAATCGCAACCTGACCACGATGGAGGTCGATTTGAACACGACCAGCCGGCTGGCGGGGCTGCTCGATGACAATCACCAACTGGTGGCAGAAAGCGGCATCAAAACGCGGGCCGACGTGGAGAAACTGATCTCCATGGGCGTTCGAGCGGTCCTCATCGGCCAGACACTGTGCGCACAGCCCAATATCGAGGAGAAATTTGTCGAACTCTTTGGCGGCGCT
>CAYZAH010000024.1:0-15905 GCA_964475805.1 uncultured Pirellulales bacterium
CCAACCGGGGCGCCGCCGCAGCCGAAAACAAGAATACGACAACCGCCAGGAAGCTCGTGGAAACGACCAGGAACCTGACGCAGAAGATCGCTGAGGCGAAAGCCGTCAAGCGAGAAGACAAGCAAGCCCGTGGCGATGGCTCAACATTGGGGGGCGCCGTGCCCTCGAATGGCGGACACGCCGCCCCCTTCGATAAGCTTACGGCCGGTTCCGCACGGAACCGGAGCCATGCC
Organism: uncultured Pirellulales bacterium; assembly: GCA_964475805.1. GTDB lineage: Bacteria > Planctomycetota > Phycisphaerae > Sedimentisphaerales > Anaerobacaceae > JAFGTG01. Next base: position 234 of record CAYZAH010000024.1, read on the forward strand.
CGCAACGTGGCCGCCGCACCTAAGCGATTCGCCAGCCCCGATCCCGACCCTGCCGTTCTCGTAGGCTCGACCGTAGCGGACGAATCCGCAACGCTGATGGCTGAGGCGAGGGCCATGGAAATGTTCAATGTTCAGTTCGCCCATTTCCTGACCGACGCCCCCGCCTGCGACATATGCGGCTCCCTCACCGTCCGCAATGGAACGTGCTACAAATGCTTCAACTGCGGCAACTCCATGGGATGCTCGTAGGGGCTTACTATCGATTATCGCACTCGGTTTGCAGTGTGGGATTCTCTTACTTAAGGCCAACTCCATCGAAGGGGCAGGGAGCACATCCTTTGAACCTTCTCACTACGAAGTGCCTAAAATAGAATTTGGAAGCGTTTGCCCCGGCCCTAACCCCACAAAGCGCATAATGAGACTCTGTGCGCTGCGGTTTTTACTTGAATCAGACATGTCTTTTTGGTACAATATCTTTGTATGAAAAAGACAGAAAATGGGTGGGTTTGGGGATGAAAAAGACAGTTCTTACGTTGCTTTTCCTGTTGCCTGCGGCCCTGTCTCAGGCGGCCGTTATCACCGTGGACGACGATGGGCCGGCCGATTTCGCCAACATCCCGGAAGCCATCAACGCCTCTTCGCACGGCGACACGATCGTCGTCAAACCAGGCACGTATGACCAGAAGATATCCTTCAACAGCCTGTCCATCACGCTGACCAGCGAAAATCCGGATGATCCGAACGTCGTGGAAACGACCGTCATCACCACGGATTCGGGCTATAGCGTAAGGTTCGACTTTGAGGAGGGCACCGGCTCAGTCCTGACCGGCTTCACCATTACGGGGCAGGGCATTCACTGCTATGGAACCTCGCCCACCATATCGAAGAATATCATCAAAGATTGCGGCGGCTACGGCATCTATGGAGAGAACAACGCCGCACCCGTCATTTCGCAAAATCAGATCATCGCCAGCCGATGGCAGGCTGTCTACACCTGTCACGGCCCAATCACCGACAACACGATCTCGGAAAACAACGGCGGCATCGCCTACTGCGACGGGCCCATAACCGACAACGTCATTTCAAATAACTCCAACACTGATTCAGGCAACGGCGGCGCCATACTGTTTTGTGACGGCCTGATCGCGCGTAACGTCCTGGCCAACAATTATGCAGTCTACCGGGGCGGTGCCTGCTACGAGTGCACCGGCGACATTATCGGCAACACGATCACCGGAAACAAGAGCGAGATCGCCGGCGGCGGAATAGCTAATTGCCGAGGCCGGATCGCCAACAACGTCATCACCGGCAATGTCTCCGGCAGTGGGGGCGGCCTGTTCGGCTGCGTCCAGATCTACAACAATACCATCGTCGGAAACGTCGCCCACGGCAACGGGGGCGCCCTGGGCCAGTGCCCGGGCTACGTCAGCAACAATGCTATCGCGTTCAACGAGGCTGGCTTTGTCGGCGGAATCTACGGAGCATCTGTTAATTCCTATAACGCCTTCTGGTCGAACGAAGGCGGGAACGTCGGAGGCGGATCAGGTATCGGCGAGGGTGACTTGACCGCCGATCCGTTCTTCGTTAGCACCGGCTACTGGGACGACAACCAGACGCCCGACGAAAGCGACGATTTCTGGGTCAATGGAGACTACCACGTTAGATCGGCGGCGGGCCGATGGAGCGCTGACGACAAACGCTGGATCGCCGATACTCAAACCAGCCCGTGTATAGACGCGGGCAACCCGGATTCGGACTGGACGGCGGAATTATGGCCGCACGGAAGACGCATAAACATCGGCGCCTACGGCGGAACCGCCCAGGCCGGCATGTCACTGTCGCCGGTCGGTACGGCCGCGAACCTGAACCCAGATGTAAATGATGTCAACGACTGGGTTGATTTCAGCGATATGGCCTTGCTCTCAGATAAATGGCTCAGCCGCGAGGCTCCGCTGATCCAGGATATCAATCGGGACGGCGTGGTCGATCTGGCCGATTATTCCATTCTCGTGAGCAATTGGCATCCGAAACCGCCGCCCCCCTTGCCCCCGGAACCGAACCCTATGACCTGGCAAACGGTCCCCTACGCCCTCTCGGCCTCGACGATCGCTATGACGGCTACAACAGCAATATCCTCAGATGATACCGGCGTCGAGTACTACTTCGAGTGCGTTAGCGGCGGTGGGCACGACAGCGGCTGGCAAGACGAGCCGACGTATACGGACACGAGTCTCGCCTCCAATAAGGCGTACTCCTATCGAGTCAAAGCCCGCAACAAAGGCAATTTGGTCGAGACGGCTTATTCAGAGCCGGGTTCGGCCACAACACAACCGGAAGATACCACACCGCCAACGCCCAATCCCGCGACGTGGGACGTCGAGCCTTACGTCGTCCCGCCCGCGTCGATCCGGATGGTCGCGACGACCGCCTCCGACGTCAGTGGTGTGGAATACTACTTCGAATGCACGTCCAATCCGGCCTACAGCAGTGGCTGGCAAGACAGTCCTATATATCAAACGTCCACTCTGCCCAGGGGCTACTACTACAGCTTTGTGACACGGTCCCGGGACAAGTCGTCCAATCGAAATACGACCGCCAATTCTACCGAGGTCACGTTGGACCTGGAGCCGCCGACCCCTGACCCGATGCAATGGGAATCCGAGCCGCGAGAAGTCTACCACGGAGGAGGCAGTTTTGACTACTGGGCTCAGATGACGGCGGTCGAAGCCACGGACCCCAGCGGCAGCGTCCAGTACTACTTCGAGTGTACGACCGAGCCGGGCTTCAGCAGCGGTTGGCAAACCTCACGCTCATACGAGGTCAGAGTCGGCCGACGCGGGCAGAGACAGAGCTTCCGCGTCAAGGCCCGGGACGCTTACGGCAACGAAACCGCCCCATCCCCCCTGCTGCCCGCAAACTAAACCACTGCCGCATTCATATTCTTGGAACAAGTACAGCAATGCACGCCGTTCGCAGTGTGCCCGCAAGGGCATATCGAACGAACGCCTCACGGCGTCACTACGAGCGGTTTCCGAGGAGGTACAAGGAGAGGATTTAGAAAGTGGCGCGAATCAGTCAGGTGGTTCCGCGCCGATTGATCCCGACCTCAATCGGCGCGGACACAACCTGTCATAAACAGTTCAACTACACTTAGTGGAACGCATGTGCATTTGTTGACATCACGCATCCCCAGACACAAATGCCAGCATTTACTCCATGCTGTTCGAATCCGAAGAGACGAACGGCTCGACGTCCACGAACGCGCTTTCCCTGGCCGCGTTGGCCCGAGACATTTCATCTTTCAACTGCTCGATGGCGGCGGGCACCTGCTCGCCCAAGGCCTCTGTGCTGTGCTGCACGTCGTTCATCTGAGTCTGCAACTTCTCCTGGGTTTCTTTCATGGCGCTGATGGAATCGTCCAACGCTTGCAGGCCCTCTCGCGTCTTGACCTGGAAGCCTGCCTGACCCTGGGCGCTCGTATCCATCATGCTCACCAGCTCGCGGATGTTGCCCTGAAGGACGTCTTGCAGCTTGAGCAGATCGCTACTGAGCGTGTTCATGTTGGCGGCCACCTGCTCGATGTTCTCCTGGACGGTTCCCATTGTCGACTGCCATTCTTGCCGATTCTGCTCGATCGCCGTTGAGGCGTCAGCCAATTGCCGGCTGTTCGCTTGAACCGACTGGTACATCCGGGCTTGATCGTCCGTGACGGCGGTGATGCCGGCGTACAGCTTCGCCTGCTCGTCCGTGACCGAAGCCATGTCGGAGGCGACTTTCTTCGTGTCGCTTTGAACGGCCTCAATCCCCGCCACCAGATCGCTATGGTTCTGTTCGATTGCCGTCATCTTGGCGTTTAGCTGGCGGGTGCTGTTCTGTACCGTTTCCTGCAGTTTGACCTGCTGCTCACCGATAGCAAGCGCATGGACGTCAACATTGCTGATGTTCTTTTGAAGGGCTTCAATCTTGGACGTCAACTCTTGCTGGTTCTGCTCGATGACCGCCGCTACCGCCTTAAGCTGCTGGGCGTTAGCCTTGGCCATGGCTTCCAATCGAATTTGTTTGCTCTCGATCCTCGCTGTTTCTTCACCACATCCGGCTATGCCGAGCACCATTGCGGCAATCACTACCGCCAGAATGCTCCGGGTAATAGATCCATTGAAGTGAGTTACTTGCGTGCTTTCCATTCTTGACTCCTTTCTTTGTCTCGTCACATCCCTTGTTTCTGTTAACAGACTTGTTCTATATTGGAGTTATCGGCAGGTCAAGTATTAACTCTTTAGTTTTTATAGGACGAAATGATAATTTTACAGACTAAGGCACTTCCCCGAGTAGAGAAGCCAGTCGCACATCCTCCCGAATGCACGACAGAATCGGCCCGTGTACATGATCCGCCCGCTCGGCGCAGATCAGCGGCGTCCCATCCCGCCTCCCGGCGAATCCATTGGGTACATACCCATATAGTCGCCGCCATAGTCACCCATCATGTCGTCGTAGCCTCCCATGCGCTGCTTCCGATTGCCGGAGCCGAAAGCCTTAAAATCTTCCTGGGGCTCTCGTTGCAGCTTTGCGATGGTATTATACGCGGCCTTCAATTTCGCCGGTCTGTACGATGCGCCGACCGGCATGTGTTGGATGTTCGTGCCGTCATAGCTATAGAGCATGTCATAATAGTTTCTGGATTGTAGAGGTGCCTTGGAGGACCAGTCGTTCACAACTAAGGCGTCAACCAAAACGGCCCCCGTGTCATAATCAATGACCTTTGGAACGTTCGCGCGGTCGTTTCTCCCCAGCGCGGGAGCATAGCGCGGATCGGTCGGCAGCGTGCTCATGCGGCGATCACGATCGCGCCTCGTCCTACTGTCGTCGGCCTCGGGATCAGGCTCGAGTGGCTCCCCGATCGCCTCTCCATGCCGAACCACGAAATCATGGCTGTGCCAGCGGCCCAACGTGAGCCTGGAGACCTGAACCGTTACCGCCTTGTCCGACTCCCGCATATTGTTCGCGAAGAAATACAACCGGTCCATGATGTCGACGGGTTTGGTCACTTCGGAGAAGCTGCTCCAAAGGATGACGTCGTTTTCGTGATCCTGGCTCTTTGGGCTGATCTTGTCCGTTCCGGCCACCGGATTGAAAACGCCCAACCGAATCCGGTAGCGATAGGTTTTCCCCGGTTCGACGGTATCGTCGTACGCCCAAAACGTCATTTCATCCTGCTTCTCGAACTGTGTTAGCCGGGTGAGCATGACGTCATTGTAGTACTTAGTGTAGAGTTCGTCGAGCGGCGAATACCTCTGGCCGCCTATTCCTCCCCCAGGTCCCTCCATTCCATAGTCGTAGTATGAGTCGTCATACGCCCCCGTTCCTCCCCTGCCTCTTGAGTTCCTCGTGGTCGAACGGCCTCCTCCCGAACGAGTCGTCCTACTGTCACCGCCCAGCCTTGTTGATGACGTCCTCCCGCCGATCCTGCTGTTCGTCGTGCCCGATCTGCGGCTGCCGCGTCCTCTCGTTCGCGAATCCGTACCATAACCATAATCGCCCCCCATCATGTCAGTACCGCCGCCGGCGCCTCCTCTGAGGTTGCCTCGCTGTTGTCGGCCAGACCCTTGCTGGCGTCTGCCACCGATGCGTCCCCCCGGGGTCGTGGACGTCGTGTCTCTGTCTCTGGACTGATCATCCCGCTTGTCTTCCGCAGCCTGGCGTTTTTCTTCGAGCGCTTCTTTTGCTTTCAAATCCTTATATTCCTTGTGCAAATCCGGGGGCAGCCACTCCTCGTCGGCGGTGGCGAACTGGTAGGCCTCCGGCTGCAACAATCCGATTTGCACCGGTTTGTAGTCATACTGCAACATCCGCACTTTCAAGCCGCCGGCAGGTAATTGATCGACCTTTTGCACGATCTCAAACAATTTTCTATGTGGATCGATCCGCGACCGCGGAACGTCCCGCCACTGGCTCCAGGTGCCATCGTCACTCAACTCTTGACGCTGTAACTCCACGGCGGCAAAGACCGGCTTGGCCAGGCAGGGATCGGCCCATCGCTCTTCGACGTAGTCGACAAAACTCTCTTTGCATCGTTCATACAATCCGGCAACGTCGTACTTCGCCTCGACCGTTACCAGGTCAATATCATTAGGCTCATTGCCGGCTTTGTCGTATGTGTTCTGCTCCGTAACCTCGTTGATCGGCACATAGGCCACGGCCCTAATATGATCGACAGACACGGAATGGACCTCACCGATACGCGGAAGGGTGTAGACACCAACGGCGCCGGCGGACGCGGCCTCACGCGGCGCCAACACACCCGCCACGGTGACCCCACCGATAGACGAATCGAGCTTGGCGAGGAATTCGTTAACCTTCGGCTTATATGGGGCGACCTTCTCGGGCGGCTCCCGCAACGTCTTCTCGAGCGTCCTGGCGTCCTTCAGAATTTCTCCGTCGACGGCACTCGGACTGTACTTGGCGTCGTTGTAGGTCACCACATTGGGGCTGAAGATCACACGCGTAATCAGAAGCCAGACACATACCAGCCCAACGACAACCAAAATAATCTTCTCGACGTGCTCCTCAAAGAAGCTGCCTATGCTGCTTAACTTGATCATAGTGGATTTCCCGTATCAGAATCTTTGCCCCGTGACAGACTCACTTTTTCTCGTCGTCCTTTCCGGCGAGGGTATCCTTGACCGGCTGCGGGAGAATGCTCTCGTAGCCTTTCTTCTTGAAAAGATATTCGCAGATCAGTTCCAATTCGATGGCGTTGCCCGGCCCATAGCGATAGTATCTGTGACTGAGCGCTTCCGGATTGACGAAACCGATCTTGCTCTCCAGAATCGTGATCTGATTGTGCTTGAAGGTTTGCTCCGGCTGCCGCCCGTAGGGATAGCCTTTGAAACGATGATCCTTACCGCTGCACAACTCATCCATTAGCGGCATCACGTCCGCAGCGTTGACCACGAAGGCAACGTTGAAATGGACCACGTTGATATTGTCATCGCAATATCTTCCCGTGCAGGATTCGGTCAGACCGTCCTGCTCCGTGCGAACGTACGTGGGTTTGTCCGTGTTTTCATCCTTGTTTTGCGACGAGGATCTTCTGCCTCGACCGCCTCGAAAAACGCCCCCGCCCCCTCCTCTCGGCCTCTTCAATCCCATTGTAAACGAAATGCTCTCTATCCGCTTGACCGGTGCCGTCAGGACGTTCTCGTGGCCCGCGTTCATCGCCGCGACCGTATCAAAGACGTCCTTGATCACCCAGTACCCCAACTGGTGATACCAGCAGTTCTTGACCGCCTCATCTTTTCCTTCATAGGTAAAAGTCGTCCAGTAGTCGTAGTCGGCGATATCCGCCGGGTTGACATAGACCAAAAGGGACTTTGCTCTCGCCTCGCAGAGCTGGTCAAGAATCAAGGAGTTGATGCCGCCCATCGGCATGAAGCCCCCCGAGTAGAGGCCACCGCCCTTCGGCGCTCCCGGCCTGCTCGGCATGCCTAACGTATCCGCACCGCCGTACATCCCTCCGTACATTCCGTCCATTCGCGAACGGGTGGTGGACGCAGACTCGAGGCTCCGCTTTAGTTCTTCATCGGTCGGGCAGTCCCGGCCGTTGACGTCCTGAATCATCTTGTCAATGCCGGCGCGATATCGGTCGCCAAACGTCCGGAAGATCACCGCAGAAAAACCAGCGTTCGGGTCGGGTTGCGGAAAGATGTCATAGCTCAAGAGTTCTCGCTCCGTGGTCTCGATGGCCAGACGCTCGATTTCGTTGGCGTCCTCGGCGCGAGCCGTTTGACGCTCCATCTCAATCTGGTATTGCTGATCCGAGACCGGATCCGCCTTGAGCCTCTTGATGGCGGAGGCATTCTTGCGAATGCTGTTCTCGTCCACGCGATTTCTGAGCCGATTGCTCCACAGTTGCGCCGGAACGAGCAGGACGATCGCAACAAAAGTGACGACCACCGGCACCAGCAACGCCGTATTGTTCTTGAGGACGCTCAGTTTCCCTAAAATCTCTTTGAAATTCGGTAGATTCATTTTCTCGCTCACATATCATCGATACTCGATCCACTTTTCTTTCGGCTACTCGATCCGGAACTCCGCGAGGGCGACGCTGCCGGTCGGGTGGGTGCCCTCGGGTTCATGCGGCCTCCATACATCGACGCTCCGGGCTGCTCCGGCGGTTTGGGTGCGTCTTTCCAAACAAGCTTCAGGTTCAAAATGAACCAATGGTCATTGACGCGATAGACTGGCTTGCCCTGGTAGAAATCCTGCTTCCCATCGTCGTTCAGCACGGGAACCTTATCGATCCTCTCACCCGTCATGGGATCAACCAGCTCCCACTGGCTCTGAGCACCGACGTAACCAACTCGGCCCTGTCCCACCGCCGAGGTCGTGGTCTCTTTCGGCTTTTCTTCCTTCCATACACCGACCCCTTCAGGCGGCGTCGAATCAGCGTTCTGCAAGTCCACCTCCTTGATTTCCAGGCTGAACTGATCCTTCTCCGCCTTCTTGTATAACGCGAACGGACTGTTGCCGTCTGCGACCAGAGCGTCAAGGTGAGCCAATCGGGTCACAAATCCCCATTTGTCCGGGTTGTCATCGACACCATGGGGATCCAACAACTGCTGTACATCCGTGATCTTATCACCATAGGGGGTGTAACCGATGATGGTCAGCACGAATCCCTGCTTCTTCTCTTCTGTGGTCTGGCCCTGCGCGAACGGCGAGTATAACCCGCCTCTGCCGTCCATCCCGTACTCGGCCTCCATCATCATGGCATATTCATATTCGTCCATCCCGCCGTCGAGCTGGTCCCCGCCACCCGGAGCCCCGCGGCTCCTTCTCCACGAATCGGCCCCTCCGAACTGCCCCTTGTCCAGATCGTTGGTGAAGTAGGCGGACATGTTGGTGATGAACACCTCCGGCCGCGCCTTGCGAGGAATCTTCTCGATGTCTGCCACGCGGCCCTCGGCAAACGCCTCGTGGAGATCCGCATGCTGAGGATCATTCTTCGCATTCGGCAAAGCCGAGACAATCGTCTCGTACAGTGAGGGAAGGACATCGCGATACTTGAACGGCTCGAACTCTTTTTCGATGGCGGTATCCTCAACGGCGCCGCTCTCCTTTGCCTTGGCGGTTTTCGTCTGGGCGTCCTGAACAAGGTTCACGATTCTGGCGGTACTTGCGCGGACCGGGCTATTCTTGTCGTAATTCATACTGTCCCAGCCGTTTCGCCCAAGGTACAAAAGCACAACCGTCAACAACATACATGCAGCGGCGATGAAATACCGGCCCTTGCTCGCCCAGGCCATGGACCGCGCGACATTGCGAGGCAACAGATTGCTCTCGATCCGTGCCAGGCCCAAGCCCTGCAACGCCAAACCATAAACAATACCGAAATCGCACACGTTCTCGATAAATTTGGCGGGTGAGACGCCCGGTCCCATTCCCAGCCGTTTGAACGTATCCGGCCTTTCGACGGGAATCTGGAGCGTCTGCTGGAGATATTTAAGCAGACCGCGAAGCTTTGTACCGCCGCCCAGGGCGACGATCCTCGTAATCTTCGTATTCGGATTGGAGCTGTTGTAGAAGCCCAGCGACCGTTGCACTTCGGAAGCCAAGTCCGTGAAAACGGGTCGCATCGCCTGGAAGATCTGCCGGGCGTATTTGCTGACCGGGGCCGTGCGTTTGAGTTTTTCCGCCTTCTCGAAATTGAGGTGGAACGCCTCAGCGATAGCTTTCGTGAAGGCATTGCCGCCGATGAGAATACACCGTTGCCAGACGGCCGACTTCGTGCAGACAACCAGGTCCGTGTTTTCAGCTCCGATGTTGAGCACCACTGTGGCCTGCGTATCGGAGTTCACCAGGTCCGGACGATCGTTGAGCAGATAGTTGTATAACGCCATCGGAGCCATCTGCACGTAGCCCGGCTGAACGTCCTCACGGTTGAAATACTCCAGGACCGAGTTAACGACCTCGTTCTTGATGGCAAAGATGCCGACCTTGATTTCGGGACTGTCCGGCTCGCTCATCAACTGCCAGTCCCACTGGACGTCATTGATCCCGAACGGAATCTGCTGGACCGCCTCGAACTTGACCATCTCAGGAATCCGCTTGGTCTCAACGGGAGGCAGATTTACAAACCGCGCAAAGCTGTTCTGACTGGGCACGGAAACGACAATTTCGTCCATCGTCAGATCATACTTATTGACAAATTTGCGCAGGGTCAAAGCAATAAGCTCTTCTCTCTCGGCATCAGTCACGTTGTCTCCCGTGAGTATCTTCCCGTGCCGGATGTTGTCGAAGCCAACGACCTCGACCACCCCGCGCTCCGTGCTCAGGGACAGAGCCTTAAGAGAATTGTTACCTATGTCGATCGCCCAAACGGTGCCGGTTTCCGCCGCCATAATGTGCCTCTCGCGAAGTTTTCAATTACCCTTGTCAATCCATTCAAACACGCTTACAGTATATCACATGATGAGAACTTTTTCCATCAATACGCTTGGCTGCAAAGTCAATCAATATGAAAGCCAGCAGATCCGCGAGCACCTCGAAGGGCTCGGGCTCCGAATGGCTAAAGCACCCTCTCCGTCTGATGTTGTTGTTGTCAATACCTGCTGTGTCACCCATACAGCTTCCGCCAAGAGCCGCCAGTCGATCCGACAGGCCCGAAGGCAGAGTCCCAACGCTCCTATTATTGTCTCCGGTTGCTTGCCCATTGGACTTAACGGGGAATTGGGAATCTCAGACAAGAACGTCCATCTGATCCGGGATCGAAGTCATCTCGCGGCTGCGTTAGACAATCTGACTTGCAGTGACGCCACGCCGGTCTCCCGAAACGCCCAATTCTGTTCAAACACTTCTATTAAAGCACAAAACGCCTTCAAAATCAAGCATAAAAACGAGTTATGTAATGACGACTTAAATCTCCCGCTCTTGACTTCTTTCAAAGATCACGTCCGCGCCTTTCTCAAAGTCCAGGATGGCTGTGATGGACGTTGTAGCTACTGTATAATACCCAAAACGAGGCCTCTTGTTCGCAGCAAGCCGGTCGATATCGTTCTCCGCGAGGCACAAGCCCTTGTGGAAGCCGGACATAAGGAGATCGTCATAACAGGCGTTTTTCTCGGAGCCTATGGCCGGCAGACCGTCAAGAGGCGTCATTGGCCTGAGCAACGGAACGACCGCCTGGCCGATTTGCTCGACAAGATCGCAAAGATACCCGATCTGACAAGGATCAGGTTGAGCTCCCTCGAGCCCGGAGACGTTACGGATCGGCTGCTCGATACATTTTGCGCGAACCCCAACATCATGCCCCACTTGCATTTGTCCCTGCAATCCGGCTCCGACGCGGTCCTCAAGCGGATGTGCAGGCAGTATAGAGCCGACGAATTCCAACAGAAAGTCGCGTCCATCAAGGCCAGGCTCGACCGACCTGCCATAACGACCGATATTATCGTGGGTTTTCCCGGCGAGACAGACACCGATTTCGAGCAAACGATGAATTTAGCCCGGGAGGTGGGTTTCGCCAGGATACACGTCTTCAGCTATTCTCCGCGTCCGGGCACGCCGGCGACAAAAGGCAACCACACAATTGACAAAAAGACGGTCAAAGAACGCTCCCAAACACTTACGAAACTGGGCATCGAGTTGGCCCGGCGATACCGCCAGCAGTTCATCGGTGAAACTGCCGAGATTCTAATCGAATCCGTCGCTTCGCCCGCGGGACTGGCTGGTTTTGACGACGTCGTTCCGGCAAAAGCTGCCTGTCTCCCTCCTCAAGCCCCTGAAAGGGACAGTCAGCTTTCTCAACGGCAGAAAGCAGACAGTCCCAGGACTCGGGATTCGCGAGCGACGAGAAACGAGCGACGAGAAACGGTCGTTTCCGGCCGCAGTGAAAGGTACTTCAAGGTCTATCTGGATGGAACTAAGGCCGAAGGGCCGTCTTCCGTCATAAAGGTGAAGTTGATTGCCAATGGCAAGGACGGGATCTCGGGACTGGCTGCTTTTGACGGCGCCGTTCCGTCAAAGACTGCCTGTCCCTCCTTGAAAGGCCTGTCCTCTGTCGATGGAAAGGGACAGTCAGCCTTCTCAACGACAGAAGGCAGACAGTCCCAAAAAGGCGCCTGTCCCCCTCCTGGCAGTGTCTATTGACCGCCAAACCGTTCGTCTCGCTCGTAATGACGCCGTAAGGCGTTATTTCAAATGCCCTTACGGGCACACTACAGACGGTCAATCATCAATGCCAGGGCCGCAGTCTATTCAGCGGGCGCGATAGCGCATCCTTGGCGAGCAGGACATCCTCGCAGACCTGGAAGTCAAACATACCGGCGCAAATGAAGTCGGCGCCGTTTTCGTAGGCAAATTTGAAGGCCTTTCTCGGATGAATGGCGCCGGCGGCCATCACCTTGTAGGCGATCCAGGGCTTGTTCACCGTTTTCATGAATTCGGCGGTTTTCTCCGGCGTCTTCGACCAAATGTTGTCATTCTCGGGCTGCCTCTCGGAAGACCAGTACTTGTGGCTATGGAGCGTCTTCATATAGAAATCGACGTCGACGCCCGCCTTCTCGCACTCTATGGGAATCTCCACGATATGCCCCCCGACGCCGGCGATAGCCCCGTTCTGCTTGATAAACTCGACCGCCTTTGCAAGAAGGTCGACGCGGTTGTTCGCAACGCAGGTCTCTGAAACGCCGCCGTGCACGAAGGCCCCGATGGCGCCGTTGTCGATCGCCGCCTTCGCCTCGCTCAAGGGATCGTTCGCTGGCATTTTGACCTGGGCGATCCATTGCAGCTTGCCGCCCCGGTTGTTCCAGTACTTCGTCATGATCCGGATGCAATGCTCGTCGAGCCGCAAGATCGCCGTATTGATCCCACATTCCTCGCATATCTCGAAGGTCTCCATCACCTTGTTGTCGGTGAAGTACTCTTTCAACAACGAGGAAACGTAAATCAAGTCTCTGCTGTGAGCGAATCCGCTGATGAGATTGCCCCCGGTAAAGAGCCGGCTGATCGTGACGTTGCCGATCTTGCCCACGGGCAACCCCTTGCTCGAATCCGCCGGCACCTCTGGTCTGAGCGTCACCGAAGGGAGAGTTGTCTGGGTTCTCGCCGGCGTCGCCACGAGCGCTTGTTCCTCGAAGCTCAGAGCCAGTGCAGCGGCGGGGGCCGCGACAGATTTCTTCAGAAAACCGCGACGATCTAAATGACTTGCCATGATTCACCTCTCTTTACGATGAGGACGCTTTTGATTCCGGCTCAGCCAACTCTTGGATAAGCACTTCTCGGACGGATAGCTCTGAAAACTTGGCAGCAGGCGATTTGCTGATGGTCAATCCAATCCGCCCTTTGCTCGGCCCGGCTGTGCGAACGGATCCGATTTCCTCGCCATTGAGCCAGACCCGGACTTTGTCGCCCTCGACCCTAACCGAGAGCGTGTTCCAGCTTTCACGATCTACCAGATCGCCGTTCAGGTTGGTCAGGGCCAGCCCCTTGCCGGGCACCCAGACACTGCCGGTATACGCTTTCGTTGTGTCGGTCGGATTTGGTTCGGTTATCTCGATGCGAGGACCACGCTTGGAACCGTCGCCGCGAAGCCAAATGCCGGCGTGGATGGGCCAGTCCGCCCGAAACGTCACAGCCAGCAGATAATTTGCGTAAGCCGCCTCGGTCCAGATCGTGACACCTTGTTCGCTTTTAGGCGGGGTGCCCGTCAGCCTGCCCGACTTCACGGTCCAGCGTGAGCCGTCCGGAACTTGCCAGCCCGAAAGGTCCCGACCGTTAAAGGCGGCCACCCACGCGGCGGTCTCCTCGTCCTCGGACTCAGGATTGATCGGTTCGCTGATATTGTGCGTCCCGTGGCAGTCCGTGCAGACGGACTCGGCGTTCACGGACCGCCCGTTCGGGCGCATGTGCCCTTTCCATTTCTGGAAGAAAGCCTCGACGGCTTCCTGGTTCTTGTGGTCCTGGCGAGAGTAGACCTCACGTCCGCCGCCGGGCTTATGGCAGGTCGGATTCGAGCACATCTTAGGGACTTCCGCCCGCCCGAACAGTAGATCGGGCTCGGTCATCAGCATCTCGTCGTGCATGTGCGAGGTCGATGCACCGTGACATTCGTCGCAGGTGACGCCCATCGCGAGATGAGTCGTCGTCAATTCTTCGGTCTTCATGCCGGGATGACAGACGTAGCACTTGCTGTTGCCGCTGGGCTTTTCATCCTGCGATTCTTCGGCGGGACTAACGGCCAGGAAACCAGCCAGCACTGCCAAAGCCGCCATGACCCCCACAAAGTACAGACTCTTTCGCATATTCCAGCGCACTCCCCTAAGTCCTGGGATTGTCTGCTTTCTGTCGTTTAGAAAGCTGACTGTCCCTTTCCATCGAGAGAGGGACAAGCAGCTTTTGACGGAACGACGCCGTCAAAACCAGCCCGTCCCGGTGGCTCGTGTTCGAGCGACGAATCCCGAGCCACGATCGTATTCGTTCTCAGACCACTTCCCAGTCGCGCAGCCACTCGTATTCCGGAGGGAGATTCGCCCATTGCCGGTCCGTGATTTCCATGAGCCACTGCTTGTCCGCCTCGGCCATTCCGAGCGAGCGAGTATACGATGCGCGCGCGGCGTTCTCCACTTCGTAGGCCGTGGACAAGCCGGGCACCGCAGCCGTGATCCTTGGGTTGGCAAGAATGCACTGAAGCGTCAGACGGGCAATGTCGTTCTCATGCTTGCTGCCCACGCCCATGACGGGAAACTTCACCTTGCCGCAACTCTCGAACAGATTGCCGCCGAAGTAGGGTTTGATAGTCACGACACCGACGTCCCGCTTGCGAACAACCTCGAAGATGCTCTGCGTCTGGTCGGACCCGTGTCCTGGATTGACCTCTTCCACGTTGTCATTCGTCGGGGCCTGCCCCTCGACTCGCGTCTTGGCGCTGCACGGGAAGATAATCATCTCGAAGTCAGGGTACTTGTTGATAACGTGCTCGAACCAGGGACGGCAGTGACACGACATGCCGAGATGCCGTACCTTTCCCTGCTTGCGGAGTTTCTGGAAGGTCTCGATGAGAGATTCGACCTCGGCGTCCGTATTGAGCTGATCGGTACCGAGTTGGCCGGTCATCTTGGCTTGGGGCCGCCAGATGTCGAGGTAGTCGGTCTTCAAGAGACGCAGACAGGTCTCGACGTTGAAGGTCTGGTCCTTGACGTTGCAGCGGTCTGAGCCGCGCGGGCCGAGGTTGTGAATGTCGGCGCCGACGTGCATCTTCTCGCGGCGGCCCTTGAGGGCCGCGCCGTAGCACAGGCACTCGGCGGCTGTCGTGATATCCAGGTAGTTGATGCCGGAGTCGATGCACGCGCTGACGACGTCGGTGCGGTTCTTCGCTACGTCCTCGGGAACTTCCTCATTCGCGAAGCTGTCCCAATATCGCCCGGCATTGCGGTTCTTCCAGTGCCCGCCCAGGCTGACCTCAGAGACCATCAGGCCCGTTTTGCCCAGCCTTCGATAGTGCATCCTCTCATTGTAATTGAGGATTTTCGATTTCTCCGCCCCGTCCGCCTGACCTCCGCCGGCCAACCCACCGGCTATAGTCCCCGCTGCTACCAGGGACGTATTGCGCATGAAATCTCTTCGTGACAGTTCATCATTCTTCATCGGCTTTCTCCTTTTTCAATTCGAGCCGGC
>CAYZAH010000025.1:0-15777 GCA_964475805.1 uncultured Pirellulales bacterium
CGACTTGGTCAGGAGGTACCCAGCGAATCGATGTCCACGTTTCGGTCAATCCCCACTCAGCTCCTTTGGAAGTTATAGTTACCGTGCCATGATCGCCGTTCACCCAGTCGCCGTCATAAGTGGTACCGGAGATGCCCAATATATTGGCACAGCCGGCCTCCTTGTATGTAGTCCGAGTGCCATCTGAGTGTGCCACATACCAAAAAGGAGCGTCAGCGTAGAACACGACCTTGCCGCCTGAATCAAGATACTTGCGCAGTGTGCAATCGGGTGAATTAGACTCGACCACGGTGTCCGGTGCATTGTCACGGCAGAGTACGACCACGCTGGGTGCCCCATCGGCGATACGTGCATCCATAAACGTCTTGAGCTGGTCCGCGTCCAGAATTTCATAGCCGACATCCCTAAAAGCGTCTCTTACGATTGCCGATGCACCATCCCCGGTCCAACTTTCACGATACCGCTCGTCGTAGTAGGCAACACGCCACTGCCCCCAGGCTTGTCCACTGGCCAGCCCTAATACTAATGCGAAGAAGAAAGATAGAAAAATCAGTCTTGTACCCATATTCGTTCTCCGCAAAAAGGAGTTTTGCATCGTGACGCCCTGATTCCATGTAGAAACACCAGGCTGGTTGCCAGGTTTCCTGGGAGGGGGCCGTGCCTTCTGCGATGCGACTGCTCATCCAGGCTACGGTCTTTTCATACCAGGTTCGAGCCTGTTTTTTATCGCCCGCCTGCCAATACGCCATAGCCATAATGAATGCATAGTAATTAATTTCACCGTCACGACTCATCTCAATGGCCCGGCTAATCTTATCGATGGCATCTTGCCACTGACCTGCGCGGTAGTGGGCGATGCCCAACGCCCCTACGCACCACTCGTTCTTCTTGTCCGAGCTTAACACGTAGGCCCTATCGAGGAGTTTCACGGCGATTGCCGGATCGACTCTGCTCTGAGGGACATGACATAAATACCATCCCAACCAGAAAAATGCCTTTACCGTTTTGTTTGTGTCCTTCACTAAGCTTTCGTATCGCTCCAGATCGGCGAAGGCGCTCTCGGCGTCGTTCACGTAAATATGGGAGGCCGCCCGCGAAACGTAGGCTGAGAAATTTTCATGATTATCTTCGATAAAGTCAGTATAGAACTTTATGGCTTCCTGCGCATGCTTTGCGGTTGACTTGCCCGGCAGCAGTACGTCTGCCGCTGCGGTCCAGATCTCGTAATAAAAGGTTCCATAGGACGATCTTTGAATGGCAATCTGCCCCAATTCAGGCTCAGACCAACTGGAAAGCCCACAAGCGCCACCGAGTGAACGGCCGCCTCCTTGTTTAGATCGTAAATCCACAATCCCTGGGAGATAATGTGGGCTCCGGTGACGCCAAAATCGATGATTTTGGGAACGGGCTTGCCGTCATGGTGCGTGACTGTGACGTTAGAGGGTTTGATATCACGGTGAGTGATGCCTTTCTGGCGGGCGTGCTGGACGGTCTGACAGATCTGAATGAGCAGTTCTTTTGCGCTCAGGCGGTTCGCATCGCAAAAGTCGGTGATCGAGGCGCCCTTGACGAACTCCATGACAAAGTACGGCCGGCCCCGTCTCGGTGGCTCCGGCGTCCAGAACTCTGGCAATGTTCGGATGATCCATCATCGGAAGCTCCTTGGATGGGCAGGTCGGTCTCGATGAATTCGACAGTGCCACGTCTGCCTTTTCGCTTCAGGCTCTTCTTCCGCCGCGCATTATCGATCAGAATCCTCCGCATCGCTTCTGCCGCCGCCTTGAAGAAGTGCCCTTTGTTGTCCCAGCTTTTGTCTTGCGCGCCGACCAGTCTAAGATATGCTTCGTGCACCAGGGCGGTGGCCTGCAGGGTCTGACCAGGTTGTTCCTGTGACAGCTTTTGAGCAGCAAGAAGACGTAGCTCCTCATACACCAACGGTAGCAACTCGTCGGTTGCCCGACCATCTCCCTTTTGGATGGCATTCAGAATGCGCGTCACATCAGCCATGATTCTTCTCGGATCTGGCCTCCCAACAAAACCACGCTATTTTAGCGACGGCCGACCAATGGCTCAAGACCTTCACCATCACTTCTTGCTTGGGCAATCCCCTATAAACATTCCACCAGCCTGGCAAGAACGCACCGACTGGCACCCCGTTCCTCCTCGGTCCGTGTCGCAAACCAATAGCTCTTGACTATTTCGAGTACCCCCCGTTTCATTTGATGGCGCGTTATCACGCGGGCATTGCAAATCCGGTCATGAACGGTTCAGGGATGGGGTCCATCATCGCGATCTTGGGAGAACAAGAAGAGGAATGCCTGCCGCTCGGTCAGCGAGCCAGTGTGGTCGTGGCACGCGGCCGTTTGGAGAAGCGGCTGGACCGTCTGTTGGAAGGCCCGCTTTTGCACGGCGGCAATCGAGCCGCCGCGGGTGAACACGCGCAGGAAATTCTTGGCAGTTTTTCGCCACCTTGACCAAACGGGCGTTGGATACACTGTCGTTTCTCTCCCACATCATTTGTTTGCCTGCCGAGCAACGTCCCAGACTTATACGTAAACTTCTACCTGTGCCTTCCAACCAATTCGTTGGCACCCCAAATACTGCCCGTTTTAGCTGTGAGGTGTGAGTCAAGGAAAACACGTAGTGACTACGGTTGTTCTCGTACTGGAATATCTTAAAGTTTATACGAACTGGGTCGTGATAAAAGAACGGGACTGTCTGCTTTCCGTTGTTTGGAAAGCTGACTGTCCCCCTTGGACAAACGTGTTCGACAAAAGGGACAGGCCCCTGAGTCAGTGAGGGCAGAATAGAATGGAAACAGAACGGAAATGGTTCATTATTTGCGCCGCCACACTTTCGATTGCAGCATGCTGTAGTACGCATTTGAGGGCTTCTCCAGTCGACGAAGCAATCAAGGCTGTTGCCAAAACGCTTGTGAAGGAACAGACGCAAAAAGGCGCGGACAGTGGAAGCTGGCCGGGCGAAACGGGCTTCACGGGCTCAATCGCAACCGGAATGGTCGATGCATATGCCTGGACCGGAAACACTACCTATTTGGCATCTGCGGAGTCCGCGGGGCATTATATTCTTTCGGTTTCGAACGGCAATTTGTTCGCTGATGAAGCCTTGGTGTTGACGCGCCTAAGCGATCTGGCGGATGATCCATTCGACAATATCTGGCGGGCGGCGGTCGACGGTTTCTATTCCAAGGTCAAGAACAGTCCGGGCGGCACGCAGGGCTATATTTCCTACTACTTCGGGCTGGAACCATCGGTGGTTGTGCTGTGCCTTGCCGAGCACGTTGTCGCGGCCCACAATGCCGATGCCGAGGATGTTGAAGTCTGGAGGCAGGGATTGATTGAATCGCTTTCGCACGTAGACGACATGAGCAATTTTCCCGTGCTTGCGCTGGGCTCCGCCACGTGGGCGCTGGCGCAGAGCGGTCCGCTCGACGACACACTTATCGACCCACTGGGAGTCGGCACGCCCTATTGGAATGATACCAGGCTGCAGGACCTGCCGGCAATCCTGTTGAGTCATCAAGTGCCGCAGGGGCAGCCATTTGCAGGTAGTTTCTATTGGCGGTTCGATCACGGCGGGATGCCTTCAGCAGGATATACGGAAGATACAATATTTGCGACGTTGGGACTTGTTAGTGCCTCCGGTGCGGCTATCGAGCTTAGCGAGCAGGAACTGGAGTCGGCCATCGTCGCCGCCGATGCTGCGCTGATCGACAGCGTCAGTCCTGACGGGAAAGTCTGGGAGCAACTCTCCCAGGAAGGTTCGGCTTACTGCGTATATGCGGGAGAAATGCTCCAGGCTCTCTGTTTATTGGCTGGTCTTGATCTGGAAGGGTAGCCATCAGGAGCTGGTTTGGCTTCGAATGAATCGAGCGGCCGTTCTTTGTCGACGCACGCTCATGGTGTGACAGCCTTGACTGTGCTGACAAATATGGCTGCCCTGGACAAGAGTTTTAAGACGGCGAACGGTTTTGGAACACGAGGTATGAGATGTGAGGAAAGGCCCGTGTGGGTCGGGTCGGTTGTAAGAGTGTCGTGATCTGTGGATTGTACTTGTTAGGAAGGAGCTATTATGATGGCAAAAAGGAGACAATGCAGTCTGAAATCCAAGATTCTTTTAGGGGTGGTCGTCTTGGCGGCTATCGTGGGATTCGGCGCCGTTGCCTATGCAGCCCCGCTAGGCTCATCGGAGAACCCACGTCCTGACCGTCCGGGCCTGTTCGATCCTTTCACGCTGAGTAGAATTGCATATGCGGGTGAGGAAGGATCGCGTGCGGATGATGTGAGCGGACGACTGAATGTGGAAATCACCGTCAAGCACGTGGCGAAGCAGATATGGGTGCCGTTGCGACCGGGCTTGCGCAGTCCGATCCGGCCACCTATTACCTCTTAATGCGTAAGGCATACGCTATAGAAACTGCTCTACCTTGTGGCGATCTGAGGTAGTCTTGTTGCGCATGTGTGCGGTTTTGACTTGCGGGTGAGAAGCATCCGTGAGGTTAGGTGTGGGGTGTGCGCCCGCTGTGTGAAAGTGACTTACTCGATGAATAAGGCAGCGAGGCCTTGGCTGCGTGATGCGAGTGTGGTCGTAGAGTGCGCAGCCACGAAGGGTTGAGTGATGTCGTACCGGGGAAGATGTGCGATGAAGCTGATAGAAGACAAAACGTCTGTTTTCTCTGCTCGAAGCCGCTGTGTCATTGTTCAGTTGATTCAAGCCGTATCGCTACTTGTTTTCGTGGCGGGTTGTGGTGATGACGTCCATCTGCCCTCTGCGGCTGAGTTGATCGCGTTCCGGAACGCCGGTCCCGTTAGCCCTTCGTTGGATATCGAGCGTTTGGCAAAAGCGGAAATTCAGAGTGGACCCTACCACGTCGTGCCCGGTGACGTCCTGGAACTGACAATGCCGTCCATAATACGCTTCGTTACGGCCGAGGAAGCGAGCCGCGCTCAGACGGTCACACCCTATATTTGCCGAGTCGGTGAAGACGGAATGATCGACCTTCCTACGGTCGGCGACATCAAAGTGGCTGGAAGGACGCTGTCCCAGATCGAATCGAGTATTATTGGTGCCTATTGGCCTAAGTACGTTGTCACGCGCCCTTCTGTGTTTGCGCGCGTCCTGGAGTATAAGACAGCCATAGTATCCATTACGGGAGCCGTTGAAAGTCCGGGCGTTTACTCACTCCGCAGTGATCAGATGTCTCTTGTGGCGCTCCTTATGGAAGCGGGTGGTATCGTTGATGAAGGAGCGGCTGTTATCCGGATCGTGCATCGTAAACCAGTTATTCCCAACAAGAAACCTGATCCGATCCTGAGTGCGGCAAGAGAAGATCAATCCAGGGCAATCTCCTCTCAGAAAGCCAGGATTCCGACTACTGAGGTTGCCCGAGGTTCTTGGCGGCCGGTGAATCCGAGACAATACAGCGAGGCCCCATCCCGTGGTGTCACCGGCGCGGCGAGTAAGAAGGCGGCTCGAAACCAAGAGGTTTTTGCGGGGTATTTCAGTGTGAATGTGGACGTGGAAGAGGTCTTCGACAAGAAGGCTGTTGAGGTGCTCAATCAAGGCCGAAAATCGGGAAGCGAAAGGATAACGGAGTCGAGCGGACCAGAGGAACCCAATGCTTTCATCTTGCCGGTCAAGGGACTGAATATCCCCTTCACTGACGTTGTACTGAACGACGGCGACACGGTCATCGTGGAGCCGTTGGAGCCGCCTCTATTCTCCGTGGTCGGGCTGGTGGATCGTCCAGGGAACTTCCCGTATCCGCCGGATGCCCGCTACAACCTCATGCAGGCGCTGGCCTTTGCCGGCGGATTGGATCGTATCACCGATCCTCGCTATGCTACGATCTATCGTCTTAAGCCTGATGGTACGATTGTCGCCGTCACTTTCAAAGTGGTCAATGTCAAGGACGGTTCTCAGCTTACCGAGGCACTGAACACGCACATCAAGCCCGGTGACATTATTGCCGTTGAGCAGACGCCACGAACACGTACGAAGCAGTTCCTGGATACGGTATTCAGGATCAATATCGGCACGTACTGGCAACTGAACGATGCCTGGGACAATTAGACAATTGGAATAAAGACCATACACGACTGCCAGTCTGTAGAGATGACGAAAAACATGGTACGCCAGATCGGGAACATTCGAGCAATGGGAGAGGACAACGGTCACCTGAAACCACCCCAGGCGGTTCGGGCCGTGCCCGAGAGCCTCGTTCAAGCCCTATGGCGCAACCGGTGGATGGTGTTAGTAACCATGACCGTGTCTCTGGTGGTAGGTTTCGTGTATGTTGCAAAAAGCCCGCCCGTGTACACCAGCACGTCCAGAATATATGTTGAGCAAAGCGGCCCGAAGATTCTGACTGAAGCCGAAGGCGTCATGACGCAGTCGAAGAATTATCTGTACACTCAGGCCGAGCTGCTGAAGTCGACACCTATCCTCACGGCGGCGCTGGAAAAGATTGACACCCGGCGGCTGAAGACCTTTGAGAGGGTCGATAATCCGATGATCTTTCTCAAGAAACAAGCGCTGGACGTTTCGGTCGGAAAGAAAGACGATATCATTAGCATCTCTTGCGATGCCTCCGTTCCGACCGAAGCGGAGGAACTGGTGAATGCAGTTGTTGAATCCTACATTCACTATCAAAACGACCACAAACGCACTACGGCGGCCGACGTCTTGAAGATACTGCGTAAAGAAAAACAAGCGAGGGAGAAGGATCTCGCAAATAAGCTCAAGGCCCTCATGGATTTCAGGTGTGAGAACGTTGCACTTGCGTACGAACACGGGGGCAATAACACGATAATGGATGCACTCGAGCGCTTGTTGGCGAAAAAGACCGAAGCCCAGCTCCAGACGATTGAGGCAAATTCCGTCTACGAGACCGCCAAGTCACTTCTGGCTGATCCCACAGGGCTCGAGCAATATATTGAGATGGAGGGGGCGAAGGGAGTCCGCGTCTCGATAGGAGACGAGAGAAACGAGATCCAAACGAAGCTCGAACAGCTTGAGGACGAACTGGCGGACCTCAAGTCTCGCGCCAAAGCGGATCATCCCTGGGTCGAGTCGCTCCAACAGAAGGTAGATCGGGCCAGGAACCAGCTTTCCGAGATAGACGCGGAATTCCTCCACCGACACGTGACGGTGGCGAAGCGGCAATATGAGGCTGCCAAGAAAGAGGAAAAGCAGATTGGATATCTTCTGGAAGAGCAGAATCAGCAGGTTATTCAACTTAGCAGACAGCTTTCAGAATATACGATACTGCAATCCGACTGGGAGGAGGCTAAGAAGGATTGCGCCTCTCTTGATGAGCGAATGAAAGAGGTCAGTATTACTGAAGACGCGGGTTGCCTCAATATATGCATCCTGGAAGTGGCGCGCGCTCCGATGAGACCGTCGGGTCCTCAAAAAGCCAAATATATGGCTACTGCTTCGTTCTTTGGTTTCGTGCTTTCGGTTGGCCTGGCCCTGCTTCGCGATCAAATGGACCAGCGGCTCCGCTCGTTGGAAGACGCCTCGGCCGTTCTGGACATGCCCGTTTTGGGCGCGATGCCGGCTATGTCGCGGAAACACAGTGTCGTATCGATGGGTCAGAAGGTTTACCTGGATCCCAAGTCTTCTTGGGCGGAGGCCTGTCGTACTGTCCGCACGGCGGTCTTTTTCGGCGCCCCCAGGGAGAAAGCCAAGACGATATTGGTGACTTCACCCACACCTGGCGACGGAAAGAGCACATTGGCGAGCAACCTGGCTATCGCCATAGCTCAGGCCGGACAGAAAACCCTCATCCTCGACGCCGATTTCAGAAAAGCCATGCAGCACAAGATTTTTGATGTGAACCGCCAAGAAGTTGGGCTGAGCACGATCCTTGCCGGGATTACGACGTCGGCTGAAGCAATCCAACAGACGTCGATTGAAGGCCTTGACTTGTTGCCGTGCGGAGCGGACGTGCCCAATCCATCGGAACTGCTCAATAGTGACGTCTTCGCTCAGCTCCTGGAAATTCTCTCAGATCGATATGAACGAATTATCATTGATTCACCTCCGGTCATGCTCATTACTGATGCTCGAATCCTTGCCGCTCTCTGCCATATCACCATTCTGGTCGTGCGAGTGGATAAATCTACTCGGAAGACCAGCCGGCACGCCCGCGACGGACTGCTCGCCATCGGGGCGAATATCCTCGGGGTGGTCGTCAATGACGTTCCAAGAGATGGGCAACACGGTTACTACGGCACCTACGGGTACCATTACGGTGACAATGGCTCGGATCGGGATCATCCGAAGAAGAAGGAGGCCAGCCAAAGAGAACCGATGGCGGCTACAACCCTGAGCCAGGCAGATCGCTTTAGCGGTTCTCGTGTTTAAGGACGACAAATGATCACTCGTATCCACAACAATGTGTCGGGTATTTCGTTGAGCCGGTTCGACGACGTGATCGAATGGCTGGTGATATCGCTTTTGGCATTTATGCCGTTGGCTTTCGGCGCTGTAGAAGCCTGGAGCGAAGAGGTCGTTCTGACAATTTCAGGAGCCATTTTCATCTGTTTTCTTTTGAAGCTTGTCTTTGAGAGAGGCGTTCGTTTAATCTGGTCGTGGGCGTATGTACCGATTGCGCTGGTTATTCTCGTTGCGGTCTTTCAGCTTGTTCCCTTACCCACTCAGTTAGTGAGCGCGATCTCTCCGAGAACCGTCGCCACCAGGCAGGAGTTTTTACAGGATCTGCCCAATTCGAGCGAATTGCTCAAGTTTATGACACTGAGTTTCTATTCGAACGCTACGAAGCATGATCTGCGTCTGGTGCTCGCCGTTGCGGCGGTCTTCTTCGTAGTCGTCAACGTATATCGCGAAACGGGTCAGGTACGACGGCTCCTTGCCGCCATTGCGATTGTTGGCGGTGTGGTGGCCATTCTGGCGTTGGGACAGGATCTTTTTGGCAATGGGAAGATATATTGGATGGTGCCTCCCGGTAGAGACGAAGCTCGCTCCGGCCCGTTCGTCAATCACAGCCACTACGGCCAGTTTATGAACTTGTCTATCGGAGCTGCCGTCGGGCTTCTATTGATGAGAATACGCGACATCTTCTCGGGCAAGAAGATCACGCCGACAGTTGTCTGTGAGTGTATGACTTCTCCCGCTTTCAGGTCGATTTGGTTATTGGTGGTGATGGTGATTCTTGGCGCGGCCACTGTATTTATGTCACTGAGCCGCGGGGCTATGGTGAGCATGCTAATTGCCGCCGGCCTGACTACGTTAGTTCTGAGCTCACGAAGATCTCTCAAGGGACACGGCTGGATTATGGTTCTGTTGGCTCTTGGAGCTTTTGTTTGCATTCTCTATCTCGGCTTCGACGCGGTCTACGATAGACTGTCAAGTCTTCAAGAGCTGCACCAGGCGGAGGGTGGCCGCTGGCAAATAGTCAAAGATATAGCAGTCGCCTGGACCAAATTCCCGGCCTTCGGCACGGGTTTGGGTACTCACGAGGTCGTTTATCCGATGTTCGATCGTTCCACAGTATCGGCCCTGGCGGCTTATGCCGAGAATGAGTATGCCCAGGCTGCCGAGGAGACTGGCTGCATCGGGTTGGGCGCGCTTGCCGTCTTTGGAATTATTGTCTGGATGAGCTACGCGCGCATTATTCGGAACGATTCGATGGCTGTTCTCTCGGCAACGTATGGGCTCGGCTTTGGCTTGTTGGCTATCATGATTCACAGTTTCAGCGATTTTGGCCAGCACGTGCCGGCCAATGCGTTCCTATCGGCAGTCTTCTGCGCCCTTCTGCTTGTCCTGGTTCACATTGGAAGGGGTAATACTTCACCATCAAGTGTTGTGATCGGGCGCGGGGCCAACAGAACGTTTTCCATTGTCGCTCTCGTTTGTGTTTCGGGGATCTGGGGTTGGATTCTGTTTGACGCCAACAATGCACGTCTCGCTGAAGCCTGTTGGAAGAGGGCTATGATTCTTGAGACCGACCTGATGAAGGCAAACTGGCAGGCCGACGATCAGGAATATGTCGAATTGATTGCCAGTGCGGCAAAAGCATCGCATTATCAGCCGGAGAATATCAAATACCGGCACTGGCTCAACGTCTACCGATGGCAATCAATCAGCCGTCTTGCCGATCCGAATACAGGTGAACTGGTCATCCCTCCCCAAGCCGTAGAATTCGTGAGACGAATAGTGGAAGAGCTCAACCTCGCTCGGCCCCTCTGTCCGACTTTCGGAGCTACGTATTGTGTCACCGGCCAGCTTCAGAAGTTCGTACTGAACAATCCCAAAGGCGCGGAGAATATTCGGAAAGGTTACAAGCTTGCGTCGTGCGATCCAGTGGCTTGTTTCGTGATGGGACTTCTCGAGATTGAAGCGCAACATGTAGACGCTGCATTTGAAAAGTTCGAGAGAGCCGTCCAGCTTGATGAGAAGTTCTTCCAAAGCGTGATCAATGTGTACATACATAATCTGAATCGCCCCGATCTTGCCGTTGATATGGCGGGTGACAATATCTACAAACTAAGCCTTGTTGCCAATGCTCTTGCCGATATGGAGGAGCACAAAGAAGTATTCGAGAAGGCTCAAGCGAGGACAAAGGAACTATTGAAAGCCAGATGTGCGTGTTCCGATGCCTCGGCCGATGCTTTTGCTTCGTTGGCCAAAATCTGCAGAAGAGGAAACGACATCGAGTCTGCCATTGAGAACTATCGCCGTGCTCTTACCTTGGATTACAGCCGGGTCTATTGGCGATACACGTTGGCGCAATTACTTGCTGCTGAAGACAAAGTGTCCGAGGCGATCCGTGAAGCGCGGATATGCCTTAGTCTGAGGCCGCAGTTTACCCCGGCGAAAGAGCTCATTGCGGACTTATCGGTTTTGCCGGGCGGTACGACAACCACAGACGGACTCCCTTGATAGTCTCCAGGCGGATGTGACCGCCTTTCAGAACGCCGGGAGAATGCTGGAGCCTGAATTCTCTCAGGTGCACTATCGAGAACGGAGTGCGCGCGAGGTCAATCACATGCTTAAACTATCTGACAATCCCTCCATACTGTCCCCGGGGTTTATATCCGTAACCGAATTGCCCGGCACCTGGTGGATCGCCCGAACGAAGGCCAAGTTCGAGAAGACCTTTGCACGGGCCATGCATTGTCGCGGCATCGGCTATTTTTTGCCCATGACAGAGAGAATCATCTTTTCGGGAGGGCGCAAACGCCGTTTGATGGCTCCGCTGTTTCCGTTGTATGTGTTCTTCTGTGGCACGGAGGATGACCGGTGCACGGCCATGACAACCAACCGTATTTGCCAGACGATAGAAGTCGTGGATCAGAAACGATTAGTCGAGGAGCTTCACGGCATAGAGAGAGCGATAGCACATAAGGCTGTTATCGATGAGTATCCATCTCTTCCGATTGGACATCGGTGCAGGGTCGTTTCCGGCCCTTTGGCTGGGATTGAAGGCCTCATTCTTGAAAAAGACAATGAGAAGGCTCGCATGATTCTCGAAGTGACGGTCCTTGGTCAAGGCACATTAGTTGAAGTGGATGCAGATCTTCTCGAAGCGGTTGTATGAGCACGGCGTGTTTCTTCATATCTCGCAGGGAGTGGAACTGGGGTGTCCTTCCACGGAAAAACTTGGTTTGAGTTGCTCAATAGTCACGCTACAAGCTGATCACAGTCTATGAATACATACCTGTTGGTATACTGCGGCGCGACCTTGCTTTCGTTGGCGATTACGCCGGTCGTCATATGGCTGGCCCTTCGGCTCAAAGCCGTTGATTGTCCCGGCGTTCGTGCAATTCACACCCAGCCGATTCCCAGAATTGGCGGCGTAGCTATCTTCGTCACATTCGTACTTGTCATTGTCGTCGCCGGACTGCTGAATGGTACTTCCCGCTATGTTCATCGGGAAATGGTGCTAAAATTGGTCGCTCTGTTTCTCTCGGCTTCAGTCGTATTTCTTGTCGGACTCATTGATGACCTGAAGAGTTTGCCTGCCAAGTTCAAGTTCCTCGTGGAAATATGGGCTGCTGCTGTTTTGTGCCTGGCTGGAATAAGTATATCATCGGTGTCACTCACGGACCAATATGTCTTGCGGTTGGGCGCGATGGGATATCCGCTCACTGTTCTCTGGATAGTTGGTGTGACCAACGCGGTTAATCTGAGCGACGGTCTGGACGGTCTTGCCGCGGGAATTTCGGCTGTCGCCTGTGGTGTGATAGCCATATTTGCGGTCCATGACGGTAACATCGTTATGGCGATATTGATGCTGGTCATGCTCGGTGGATTAACCGGCTTCTTGTTCTATAATTTCAATCCGGCACGGATATTCCTCGGAGACTGCGGGAGCCTTTTCCTCGGCTTTGCCATAGCTTCCTCCAGCGTTTTGTGTTCGATGAAGTCCTCCGCCCTGGTGGGGCTAGCTCTGCCCGTTTTGGCCTTGGGTATTCCTATTTTTGATACTCTCTTTTCCATGTTGAGGCGTTTTCTGGAGCGTCGTTCCATGTTTTCGCCGGATAGAAGTCACTTCCATCACAGGTTGATGGATCTCGGTCTGAGACAACGTCACGTTGTCTTGCTTGTCTATGTCATGACGATTTTGGCCGCCGCCCTCGGACTGTTTATGATCGTTACCCGTGACATACACACTCTGATCGTGTTCTTCTGTGTCCTGTTACTTCTCTTACTTGCATTTCGATTAGTTGGGTCGGTCAGGCTCCATGAGGTCGTTTCCGGCCTTCAAAAGAAGCATGAGATTGCCACTCAGCGCAAGCATGAGAAGATGAGCTTTGAACAGGCTCAGTT
The DNA here is from genome assembly GCA_964475805.1 of uncultured Pirellulales bacterium. GTDB lineage: Bacteria > Planctomycetota > Phycisphaerae > Sedimentisphaerales > Anaerobacaceae > JAFGTG01. Next base: position 12,820 of record CAYZAH010000025.1, read on the forward strand.
GTACTTTCGCAACGCCCGCACCTTCCAGCAGTGGTGGGACGCAGTTTGCGAGGCCGCGAGCAGAATGGATTTCGCCTGGGTTTCACTGAAAACCGAGGAACTGGATGGAAAAGTCCACACCGAAATCTGGCGCATGGCCGGTTTGAAGGGCAGCCCGTCAAGGATTGTGGTAATGACCGTTCCGATGAAGGGCAACGATTTAGAGAGATTGCACGAGTTTGAAATAGCTATCTCCGTGAACGGATCGTACGAATCTGCCGGCCACCGAGCGGCGATGTTCAACAGACTGATCGACGAGTATGCCATCGTCGACAGCTAATAAGTGGATGACAGTCAGCAACTTGTTGGTTCAAAGGGCTTCGTATGCCTTCTCCGGTCGAGGTGGACAGGATCGTGATTGAAGACTTGATCGACAGTTCATCTGCAGGCAAAAATGACGTTGACGAGTGGTCCAGCACGGATAACGAATCGCACATGGTCTCGAGTCCCAACCAATCCGCGTCCGAAGTAGTCGAAGAAAACCAGGTTGCAGCCGTTGTCGCTCGCCTTCGAGCTTTGCTTCAGCGCGGTCTGTGGGACCTGGTTCTTTCACAGAAGAGGAATCTGCAGAACCTGTCTACTCTGGTGTTCGTCAATTTTCTGATCGCCGGCGTGGGCTTCGTGACGCAGATTAAGATTGCCAACACACTTGGCAGGGATGGATTTGGCTTGCTTGCCTACGGCTTGGCGATCGCCACCTACGGCGGCGTGGTCATCAGATTCGGTCTTGACCGGACACTCGTGAGAGACCTGGTCCACTTCCCCAACCGGTTCGGGGAACTCGTGGCCGCAAGTCTCCTGTTGAGATGGATATTGTTCGCGGCCGTAGTCGTGATGCTCGTCGCATGGAAATTCGCTTCAGGAACGGGAAGCGAGATATCTTGGGGCCTGCTGCTTGTGATTATAGCGAACTCTATGATGTCGATGGATCTGCAACCTGTCTACGACAGTTGGCGGGCGATGAGTCGGCACGCAGTTTACAACCTTATCCAGCGGTGCCTCTATTTCGCCGTGATTTGGACCGTGATCGTTACGGCGCCCAAGAGACTCAGCGTTCTGTCGATCGGTGCCGCCACCGCAGGTTCCGTCATCTTCTACCTGATCCTGCAGCATACCTGGGCGATGGCAAGGATGACACTGCCAGCCACCCGGCGAGCGATCTTCGGGGCCGCGATGCAGATGGCCAGAGGTAACCTGACGATATGGCTGGCCACGCTGGGGACTCTGTCCTTCGGCAGTCTCAATCAGCTCATGTTGAAACACTATCGGGGCATAGTGGAGCTCGGCGGTTATGCCGCAGCATGGCAGATGGTCAGCTTGGCGATGATGCTCCTGAGCCAGGTTGCTCGTGTCGGAAACCCAATGACGGCGTGGGTCACGAGGGATGGCGTTCAGCGGATAGAACGGAATCGCTTTCTGGTGAAGTACACTTCCGTCATGGTGCTGACGGCTCTTCCTGTAGCCTTAGCGTCGATTTGCTTCCCGAGGCTGATTATGAAGACCCTCTTTCGACCCGAATACACCTCGGCTGCCGGCGCACTGAGAATCATGGGTGTGTTCATGCTGGTCTATTCCGTCGGGCTGGTGGCTTCCCAATTTGTAGTCTCAACACGGCTGGAGAAAACGTATCTCGCCAGCATTGTTGTCGGGGGAGTATTGGGCGTGACGTCATGTATCTTGCTCATTCCCTCGCTGGGAGCCGATGGGGCGGCCATAGCTCTCGTGGTTTCCACCTCCGCGGCGATCGCCTTGTGTTGGGTGGCAATCAGCCTTAGATCTATAGAGAGGGGCACATGCGCGCAACAATAGACCATCTGATCTCCAAAATATACTGGTCGATCCAGAACAGAGTCAGGAGTACTTTTGTCGCCGGAGGTAGTGTTTCACGGAATGCGTCAGTCGGCAAGTACTGCTGGATTGGCCAAGGGGCGGAAGTCCACGGCAACGTTACTCTCGGTGAGTACAGCTACATCGTCGGGCCGAACACCTTCGTGGATGAAGCCATCATTGGCAAGTTTTGCTCCATTGCCAGAAACGCCATAATAGGTCCGCCCGGCCACGATTATCGTTGGGTATCGACCCACAAGTTCATCTCCTCGAAGTCCCACAAGTTCATGTCAGACGACAGGCCGTGGCCCCAGAAGGACGCTCCCATTATCGGCCACGACGTTTGGATAGGAATGAATAGCGTGATCTTGAGAGGTGTCAAGATTGGGCACGGCGCTGTCATCGCAGCCGGCGCGGTTGTTACGCATGACGTTCATCCGTATTCAATCGTCGCCGGGGTTCCAGCGCGACACATCAAGTACCGGTTCCCTGAACATGCCAGAAGGGCGTTGTTGGAAATGAAATGGTGGGATTGGGATGAAGACCAATTGAGGGAGGCGCTTCCCTGCTTCTATGACATGGATGCATTCCTCGCTCGCTACGGCCCAAACGCTCAGACCAGTCTTGTCGACGCTGGAAGGAGTACCGCACGCGCGGGCAAGCACGAAGATGCCCCGAAGATGGCCTTGACCAGGTCACACTGACGAACCAGGATGCTTGCGTCGACTCACCATATTGCACGGGTGCATGGCCTCGCAATATCTGTATGAGGATGCTCTCACAGATGTTCACACGCATGACATTCAATGAACTGAAGAAGAACCTCAAAAGGGACTTCACCGGTCTATCCCAATTGAAGTTGGCACTTCTGGGTGACTCGGCTACACAACTGTTGGTGCAGGCGATTCGGGGTGCGGGATATGAGCAGCAGGTTGATCTTGTTGTCTATGAGGCTGATATTAATCAGGTGGATAGGCAGATATTAGACATGGGCTCGCGGCTCTATTCATTTGGACCGGACATCGTTGTGATATTTGAATCCGGTCATGAGCTGCTACAAAAATACAACAAAATGATCCCTGAAGAGCGAGT
>CAYZAH010000026.1:0-15438 GCA_964475805.1 uncultured Pirellulales bacterium
GCTGACGATACTCAATGCCATCGTACGCTCAGAGATTCCCTGGGAACCGGGGCGCGTCTCCCATCTTTCACCTGCGGAGGGAAAATGAAGCCAGTTGCTTACCCCCGAAAACAGCAGCACCCCGGATTAGGGTCCGACGGCCATTCAGAATACTCTTTCGGGTTGATTCCTTCAACACCTGGTTGGGCGGAACTCGTCGCAGTTCCCCAACCATTTCTTAACCTCGAACACTTGGTATTTCGAGACTACATATGAATGGAATGCCATGGGGCCGATTATTGGTTCGGCTCCCCTCCCAAACTAATAACCGAAGCAGTGGTTTTAGTCGTTCATATCAGGGGTCGTAGGTGAACCAACCACTTTGGAGTGGAACCGTCCACGAGGGTCATGGCTTACATCTGCGCTGGGAGATATCTGTTTTAACGGCTTAAAATAGTAGTATAATCAACCAAGTGGCGGAATTTTTACAAAGTAAAAAGGAGGCCGGTGATGACAAGCAGGTTATTGCCCGAAACAGTGAAGCAGCGGCTCGGGGATGTCCCGCTCGAAAAGAGGTTTTACGCCGACGGGAAATACTTGAACAACCTCATGGAGCTGGAGGCGGAACTGGAGACGATGAACGACGAGATGTACCAGCGCTATGCCGCAGCCCCCGGCAACGATTTCAGTATCTGGGTAAATGAAGTGATCGGGGACGACAAGCTGGCCCGAGACCTGGCCAAGGCAAGATCGCAGCAGCAGGCTGCCAAGGCGATAAGGGACCGGGTCGCGTTTCTCCGCGCAAAGGTGCCAACGGCCTGAGCAGTGCAGGACGCTGCAAGGTATCAGAACCGTCAGTCCACGCCGACCAGCATCGCCGCCGGAAAATCGCGGAACAAGCGTGATAGCAGGATACCGGGACTTTCCAACCGCACTGCCCTTCCTGTAAAAACATCCTGCCACTCACGCGCGGGCGATTCAGGCATGGCCAGAACGGTATCTTCCCAGGCGGATTCCGCGGGAAGTAACGTGGCCCCACGGGTAAGACGATACGTCCAGCGCGGCACGGCGACGATAACAGAAGCTTCGATGCCATCTCGCGCGAACGCGATGATGTGGTGGCGCCGACTGCCCAGCGCGTGGAGAGGTGTATACCTGCCGGAACTAAAAACCGCTGGGTGGTCCGCTCTGGCCCGCAACGCCCGGCGGGTGAGAAAGAGTTTGATTCGCCCGTCCTGCCAGTTTTCCACAAGGTCACAGACCAGGGCCGGCACGCCCTGCCGCTCCTCAGACAGCAATCTTTCGAGCAGATCGCGGCGCCGGGTAAAATCAACCGGTGTTCGATTATCGGGGTCCACTAGGCTGAAATCCCAGAGCTCACTTCCCTGGTAGAAGTCCGGGATACCGGGTGACGCGATCTTGAGAAGGAGCTGGGCCAGGGAGTTGACCGCGCCCGCCGGTGCGACCCGCTGTTGAAACGCGATGAAATCAGGCAGGAATCGGTTGCCGGGAGACGGCTCCAGGATGGCGCTGATAAAGCCTTTCAAATCGTTTTCATAATCCTCATCGGGGCTCTGCCAACTGGTATTGCGCCGGGCTTCCCGCGAGGCCTTGACCATGTAGTTCCGAAGGCGGGAAGTGAATTCCTCGGTCTCGCGCGGGAACAACGGCCAGGCACCAATCATGGTCTGGTAGATAAAATCCTCTACCGCCGGTTCCGGCACGGGTTTGTCTTCGGCGGATTGCCGTCGTGAGGCATTCAGGCGCCGCCACCGTACAACGGCCCGCCGGTACTCACCGGACATTTCGGACAAGACCGTGATGCGCGCACGGACATCGCCGCTACGTTTGGTATCGTGGGTAGAGGTGGTATTGAGTGTGCGGGGGGTGAGCTCGGCGCGTCTTCGGTTCCATCGGTGGAAGCTCGTTACGGAGAGACCGTAGGAACTCGGGTTGCCTCCTACCTCGTTGAGAGAGAGAAGTCGGTGATAATCATACAGGGCGTGATCCTCGAAACCCTTAGCCATAGCAGCTCCGGTCAGCTGCTGCCATTTCATGAGGAAGAGCCGCCAGGCGGGTTCCCGCCGGTGTGACAGTGTCTCTGCGAAGCCGGGTTGGAGGACAGCTCCCAAGAAGTCCACGGCGGCGGACAAGGCTGGAGGTGTGTTCGCTTTGGCCCGGCGGAGGGCGGCGTCAATGTACCGGCGGTCCTCTTTTGACGTCACTCGACCCCGGAGATAGGTGCGATAAACCGGCAAACAGGCCGTGACCTCGATGATGGCCTTTGACAGGTTCTCCAGCGACAGCCCGGTCCTGCCCACGGAACGCGCCAGTGTCCGCAGGTAGTCTGAAAGCGTGCGGATTTCGGAGAAGAACAGAGCCGGAACAACGCGTTTTTTACCACCATAAGCCACCTCCTCCAATGTCCTGGCGGCGCCGACACTGGACCCATGGAAGGCTTGAAGAGCGTGCAATCCCCGGGGGTGGACGAGGACACCGTTGGCTGCGTTGGCAAATTCGTAGCCGGTGGTCCCATCGACCGGCCAGTCAGCCTGCAGTCGTTCGTCACCGGTCAGGATCTTCTCCACCACCATATAGACGCGCTCGGAAACGCGACTGTGGATAGTAGCACTCAGCCTCCCCAAGTAGGCACGCGGGTCGTAAAGACCGTCGATGTGGTCCACCCGGAGTCCGGTGACCCAGCCATCCTCGATGAGATTGAAAAGTAATTGGTGGACAGCCCGAAAGACATGAGGCCGCTCGATGCGGAGCGCGACAAGGTCGTTGATGTCGAAAAATCGCCGGTAATTCCGGCGTACTAAGTTGTCGCGCCAGGGGACCGGGCGGTAAGCCTGGACATCTACCAGCCGGCGAAGCACAGCGACAGCCTGCTCCGAACGACGGTTAAGCGCTTCCACCGCGCGAGTGACCCGTTCTCTGATCGCACTCGACATGGTAACAAGGTCGAGAAAGGCAGCTTTGGCCTCACGGGCGGTCCGGTCACTGCCGGACGGCATACGATCTAAAGCCGTGGCCACCGGGGTGAGGGAGACCAGGTTTTCGAACACATCGGCCCAACGGCGGGTTTCCAGCGCCGAGATATTTGGCTGGTTCCGGCTGAGTCCGAAAACCAGAACGAGAGGATAGGATGCCGGCGTGAGGGGCAGCGGCCCGAAACCCAGATCCAGGGCAAGGCCATAGTCCGTGAGGGAAACACAGCAGCCGCCCCGGTCGAGCGTCTCCTGAAGAGAAACTTCTAGTAGCGGGAGCATGAGACGGTTACGGCCGATACGCCAATCGATATCAAAGAACCGGGCGAAGTGAGAGAGCCGGCCGTATTCCAGCACATCCCGCCACCAGGGATTATCCGGGGTGGCGGCCATGTGGTTGGGAACGATATCGAGCACAAGGCCAAGTCCCAAGCTTCGGAGTGTGGTAGAAAGAACATTGAGCTCCTCCGGGGTCCCGAGTTCCGGGTTGAGACTACTCGGGTCGGTGATATCATAGCCGTGCAGACTGCCTGGACGGGCGGCAAAGAATGGCGAGGCGTACATTTCAGATATGCCGAGCGCTTGAAGATAGCCGGCGATTTCTGTTGCATCCCGGAAACGGAACAGCCGGTTGAACTGGAGCCGGTACGTGGCAACCGGTATCTTGGGATACTCCATCTTAGCCAACCCGCACGGACAGTATACCCCCGAGGCGGGCGAAGCGTTCGGTCAAGGCCACCGCGGCAGCGTCTCCGCTTGCTGCCGCTTGCTTGAAACCGGGAAATACAGTGCGGAGAAGCTCGAAGAAGGTATTCTGGACCTTCCACAAGTCAACCGGGAACGGCAGGCTTTCAACTTGGCTGGCGGCCTCGAGGAGGGCGTCCAGCGTGGTGATCTCATCCGGTCGGGCGGCCCAGGTCGCCATCATTCGTTCGAGGGCTTGCTGCATCAGATAACTGAGACCGACGGCGTCCAGTTCGACATCCCAAGTCTCCACTTCCTCGAGAAGCTCTTTGAGCCGGGCAGTATCGAGCGAGGGGGCTTCGAGCGTTTGTTTGAGGCTGTCATTGAGAATGAACTCGGCGGCGGACTTGAAACCGGAAGGGACCTGACCCCCCAAGTCAGAAATGAACCGCATCGGCGGATAGTAGTTGTCATAGACCTGCTGATAGGCGTTTTCGATCTCCGCCAGAGAGGTTTCGAGTATCTTGTCCAGCACGCGGCGCTGCTCGTCGCGGAAAAGTTCCCGGATGGTGTACAAAGAACCTCCGAAGTTACGGTCCAGACGGCGGATAACTTCGGGGATATCGCCGCCTTTGAACGCCGCGGCAAGGTCATTTTCCATGGCCTGATAGGAGGATTCGTTGCCGAAAGGCCTGACACCTGCGTTGACATTATGGTCTCCCAGGTGCAGAACGCCAAAGGTGAAGTCCGCTGATTCGAAAGTGATAACGGACGTGACGCGGGCACGGCCGGTGACCAGTTTCCGACGACCGAACTGGCTGGACTGGTAATTCTCCACGCTGATTTCGTAGCAGTAGATTCGGGCGGACGTTTCGTAGTCTTCGAATACGGAGCTGATCGCGAAGTGGGCTGCGACGCGCCTGAGGTCGATCATGGCGGGTCTGACGAGTCTTTCGTAGACGCCGCGACCATCACCATAGCGGCGAAGGTTGCTTTTAGCCATTGCGAGGTCCTGGAGAAAAGCAGGCCTTAAGTCTTCGCCGGTCATCTCAGAGGTAATTTGAAGCGCCCGGGCCGCGTATTGGATGACCTGGACCGTTTCGATGCCGGAGAGTTCATCGAAGAACCAGCCGCAGCTCGTGTACATGAGCATGGCATGGCGCTGGAGCTCCATCAGCTTGAGCACGGTCACGGTACCGGCTTCACCTGGCTCCTCACGGCAGTTACGCTGCATGAAGGAGTGGATATTTTCCCGGGAGCGGTCTAGGACGACGCTGATATAATCATCACGGGCGGCCCAAGGGTCCTTTAACAGTGGCGCTGCGAGCTTCTGATAGCGGTCCACGAGCACGTCCCGCAGGCGGTCCAGCGCCTCTCGTAGGGGAGCCCGCCACTCCTGGTTCCAGGCAGAGTTGCGTCCAGTATTACAGCCGCAATTGCTCCGCCAGCGCTCGATGCCGTGGACACAGCTCCAGGAGGTGTTCTCGATGATTTCAACCTCGTGTGTCGGAGGATGTTGCGCCAGGTAAGCGGCATAGTTCGTGATGGTGGCGAGCCCTCTTTGTTCGATGTAGTCCAAGGCGTAGGCGAGCGCCATATCTCCAAAGCGGTGGTGGTGACCGTATGTCTCCCCGTCCGTCGCGAGGTGAACGAGCTCCGGCCTTTTCGAGTCGCCGGGAAAAGCGCCTATCAGCCGGCCGGCGAACTTCTCGCCGCTGTTGAGCAGGTCCTGAAAGGCGACCGCCTGGGCGATGGGGCCGTCATAAAAGAAGATGACGATGCTCCGCCCCGAAGCGAGGTTGAGATGATACGGCATCCTGGGGTTCACGGAGCCTTCGGATGTGTCCTCCCATTTGTCCGCACCGAGCCGACGAACGCGCTTCGCCTGGTGAGGAGCGAGGATGGTAAATTTGATACCCTGCTCCGCCATAATGTCCAGTGTCTCCTGATTAACAGCGGTTTCCGGGAGCCACATGCCTTCAGGGGAGCGACCAAAGCGGTGTTCGAAGTCAAGGATACCCCAGTGGACCTGGGTCCATTTATCGCGGCGGCTTGCCAGCGGCATGATGAGGTGATTGTACGCCTGGGAGATTGCTGCACCATGTCCCGTGTTTTCCACGCTGCGGGCATCCGCCGCCAGGATCGCCTCGTAGGTGTCATAGTGTTCGTCCTCCAGCCATTTGAGGAGGGTCGGCCCGAAGTTGAAGCTGATCTGCTGGTAGTTATCGACGATTTTCTTGATGAAACCTTCTCCGTCCAGTATGCGTGAAGCGGTATTGGGAGCATAGCACTCGTCGGTGATACGCTCGTTCCAGTCATGGTAAGGATACGCAGAATCCTGCATCTCTACAGATTCGAGCCAGGCATTCTCCCGGGGCGGCTGGTAGAAATGGCCGTGGATACAGACAAAACGTTCCATATCACATCTCCTTGAGATAGAGAGCGGCGTCCCATGGTCCGAGTTGGAGCCTTTCGTGGTCCTCGACCGTGGGCGGTAAACTGGATCCCGGACCCTGCCACCGTCCCTCGGCGGCATCCATGACCCGGCGCCAGGGCCCGGCCGTTAAAGCAAGCTCAACCGAGTCGACGCCGAGGTTGACGACAAGCAATGTGTGGACATCGTTGGTTTCCCGTTCGACCAGGAGTGCCTTCTCCCCGATAGCCGTCGCGGTCGCGGTCCGGCCGGTAGCCGGATCGAGCGGCACAAGGGTCTTGCGCAGCCGGAGACACTCGCGGTAGAAGGCATACAGGGCCGGGTGCCAACTTTCGGACACGTGCGTTCGATCAAGCCGACCGGCGAGAAAGGTGGCCTCGGCTTCGGGGTCGAGAATCTCGCCGCGCCACCCGAAGGACGCAAACTCTCTTTGACGCCCTTCCCGCACTGCCTTCACAAGGTCCGGGTCGGAGTGACTGACGAAATACGGGAACGGAGCGGGCTCGCCGTACTCTTCGCCCATGAAAAGGAGCGGCAGGTTGGGCGAGAGGAGCACGGTGGCGGCTACCGCCTTGAGGGCGGGAAAATCCAGAGATTGGCAAAGCCGGTCGCAGGCGGCTCGATTGCCGACCTGGTCATGGTTTTGAGAGAAGACGACGAAGCGTTCCGGCGGGGTGCCGCGTGACGAGGTGCCGTGCCGCCGGTCGCGGTAGCGGGAGTACTGGCCGGTATAGACGAAGCCTTGGCGGACCGCGGTGGCCAACATATCGGCTCGTCCGTCAAAGTCGGCATAATACCCTCCCTGCTCGCCGGTGAGCAGCACGTGGAGAGCGTGGTGGAAATCGTCGTTCCACTGGGCGTCTATCCCCAAGCCTCCGCGCTGGCGGGGACGTACCAGCCGAGCGTTGTTGGCGGTGCTCTCGCCGATGAGAAAAGCGTTCCGGCCTTCACGCCGGGTGGCGGCGTGGAAGGTTTCGGCGAGCTCTTCGATGAAGGTATACGCGGAGTTGTCCACGATGGCATGGAGAGCATCGAGACGCAGTGCATCGATATGAAAGTCCATCAACCAGGTAACGGCGTTATCGATGAAAAAGCGCCGCACCTCGTCGCTCCCGAGACCATCGAAATTCAAAGCGGCTCCCCATGGCGTACGATAACGGTCCGTGAAATATGGCCCGAAATCAGAAAGGTAATTTCCTTCCGGACCGAGGTGGTTGTAAACGACATCGAGGACGAGAGCCAGGCCTTTGGCATGGCAGGCATTCACGAGGCGTTTCAGTCCTTCCGGTCCGCCGTACGTTTCCTGCACCGCCCAGGGAAAGACACCGTCATACCCCCAGTTGCGGGCGCCGGGGAAGGCGGCGACGGGCATGAGTTCGATAGCGGTGACGCCGAGGTCCCGCAGGCCATCGAGGTGAGGAACGATGGCATCGAAGGTGCCCTCCGGCGTAAACGTACCCACGTGGAGTTCGTAGAAAATGTAATCGGCCAGCGGAGGGCCCTGCCAGCCAGCATCACCCCAGGTAAACTCGGAAGCGGCGATCGCCGAGGGCCCGTGGACGCCCTGCGGCTGGCGGCGGGAAGCCGGGTCCGGTCGCTGCTGATTACCATCAATGACGAACCAGTAAAGGTCTCCCGGCTCTGCATCAGGTATCAAAACACTGTGATAACCATGGTCATACTCTTCCATGGGGATGGTGCGATTGCCCCGGGTAACCAGGCGCACCTCCATCCGGCGGGCGCGAGGCGCCCAGACGGTGAACCAGCCGCCGCCGCCAGGAAGGCAGATGGCACCGATACCTGATGGTTTTTTCAAGGCTGCATCCTGTGACGAGAGAAGCAGATCATCGCCAGGGGTGGAATGGTTATACGGATGGAAAACTGGTGCCCGTGGGCTTCTTTCGGCTCGGCTGGCAGCGGCAGCGCGTTCCGCCGGCCGCCGCCGCCGTAGGCAACGTCATCACTGTTGGCGATCTGCATCCAATTCCCTCCGTAGGGTGCTCCTATGACATATCCGTCATGGCCGCGGTTGGCAAAGTTGCAGACCACGAGCAGGGTTTCTTCTGGTACTTCTCCTGCCCGGAGGTAACTGATAATACTGTGAAGCTCGTCTTTGGTGTCAACCCACTCGAACCCATCCGGGCGGCAGTCACGCTGATGGAGGGCCGGTTCCGAGCGGTACAGACGGTTAAGGGCAGTGAGCCAATCCCTCATCTGCTGGTGGCGGTCATACGCGAGCAGGTCCCAGTCCAGGCCGCCGTCATGGCGCCACTCGCTCCATTGGGCAAACTCGGCGCCCATGAAAAGGAGTTTCTTACCTGGCTGGGTGAACTGGTAACCGTAGAGCAGGCGAAGATTGGCAAACTTCTGCCAGTCGTCTCCGGGCATTTTCCCGACGAGTGAACCTTTGCCGTAGACGACCTCGTCATGCGAGAGGCCAAGGACAAAGTTCTCGTTGAAGGCGTAGATCATGCGGAAGGTCAATTCTCCCTGGTGGTACCGCCGATAAACGGGGTCGCGGCTGAGATAGCGGAGGGTGTCATGCATCCAGCCCATGTCCCATTTGAGACCGAAACCAAGGCCACCGACGCTCGTCGGCCGAGAGACCATCGGCCAGGCAGTTGATTCCTCGGCATAGGTCTGGACGTCCGGAAAGGACCGGTAGACTTCCTCGTTAAACCGGCGGAGGAAGGTGATGGCGTCCAGGTTCTCACGACCGCCGAACCGGTTGGGAACCCACTCCCCGGGCTGACGAGAGTAGTCCAGATACAGCATGGACGCGACGCCATCGACCCGCAGACCGTCGGCATGGTACCGGTCCATCCAGAAAAGAGCGCTGGAAATGAGGAAGGATCGCACTTCCGGGCGCCCATAGTTGAAGATGTAGCTTTTCCAGTCCGGGTGAAAGCCGAGCCGCGGGTCCGCATGTTCGTAGAGATGCGTGCCGTCAAAAAAACCGAGACCATGCTCGTCATTGGGGAAATGAGAGGGTACCCAGTCAAGTATGACGCCGATTCCAGCTCGGTGCAGGGTGTCTACCAGGTACATGAAGTCCTGCGGTGTCCCATAGCGGGAGGAGGGGGCGAAGTAACCGGTCACCTGATAACCCCAGGACCCGAAGAACGGGTGCTCCATAACAGGCATGAACTCGACATGGGTGAAGCCGAGGCGAGATACATGGTCCGTTAGCGCTTCGGCGATCTCCCGATAATGGAGGGAGCGATATCCCTCGCCGGCGACACGTCTCCAGGAACCCAGGTGGACCTCGTAGATCGAGATGGGGTCTTCAAGCCTGTTGCGGTTACGGCGGGCGGCTATCCAGTCGCCGTCTCCCCAGTCATAGTCCAGTTTCCAGGTAACGGAAGCGGTCTTGGGAGCGACCTCGTGAAAGAAACCGCAGGGATCGGCTTTATCTACCACATAGCCATGATAACGGGAGCGAATATGGTACTTATAGAGCGCGCCGCTCTCTAGACCGGGGATATACCCGTGCCAGATGCCGGAGTCCCCGGCGGGTTCCAGGCAGGACCGTCCCTTTTCCCAACCGTTAAAATCCCCTATGACGGAAACCTCCCGAGCATCCGGCGCCCAGACGGCAAAGCGGGTACCGCCATCCTCTGGATGGGCCCCAAGCTTATCGTAGAGGCGGAAATGCGAGCCTTCATTAAAGAGATAGAGGTCTTGCGAGGTTAAGGCGGCAGGAGCATCAGCATCGGGCGACGTTCGTTTGCGGCGGCTCATGATTGGGTGTCTCTTCCTTCCGGAGCTAGGACCCGGATAATGCCTTCAAGGGGAATGGCAACCCAGTCTGGCCGATTATTAAGTTCATAGCGGACTTCATAAAACGCTTTCTCGAGGAGAAATGCGTTCAGCAGCACCTCGAGACCTTCCCGGCTGTGAGGCAGGACGGGGGAATCACTAATGACATCCAGATAAGCCCGGAGGAACACCGCGGGAATCCAGGAGTTCCATTCCTGGACCGCCTGCTGAAGGCGAGGCAGGTCTTCCTCGCGGAGTAGAGTTGGCGGCCGTCCGCGGAGTGCTACCATGGAGGCGTACTGGAAGGACCGAAGCATACCCGCTACATCCTGAAGCGGAGAGCGTTTGATACGGCGCTCTCCGAGGTGACGGCCAGGTTCGCCTTCGAAGTCCACGATGACGAAATCATTCCCGGTAAAGAGGACCTGCCCCAGATGATAGTCCCCGTGGCAGCGTGTCCGGAGGCACCGGAGACGGTGGTCGGTCAGGGCCTGGAGACTGGCGACGAGGTCCGGCTCGGCGGAGATGACACGATGGGCCAGCTCCCGCGCCTCGTCCGGTAGTCTCGGGAGCCGCTCCCGCAGCATCTGGACCACCTGGAGAGCGGAGCCGCGCATGCCGTGGAACAGCGAGCGCTGGTAGCTCAGCGAGAACGGCTCCGGCACGAAATCGGGGTCTTCTTCGGCAGCCGCCAAGGCAAGGTGCAATTCGCCGGTACGGGTCCCAAGCAGGTGCACGGAGGCCAGGTAGGAGCCGGCCAGTTCGGAGAACAGGGGAGGGACGCCGGCATCGGCCAGCTCCAGCAGTGAACCTCGCGTCGGAGCAAGCTGGTCCGTCTCCGGGTTAGTAAGAAAATTCTCGAAGTAGTGCCCGATGGCGTCCAGCGTGTACGCCCAGGCATCGCCCTCATTGGCGACGAAGCCATGGAGAATAGCCAGAGTGAGTGGCTCGTCGCCGCGGCCCCGGCGGTACTCGCAGTAGCCCGCCACCGGCGCGGTATAGGGGAAGGGATGCTGCTCTGTCAGGTACCGGCCCAGTTCGAGCTCGGGGCTTATGCCGGGCTCGACGTGCCGGAACAGCTTGAGTTTGAACCTCTCCTCAAACACGGCCGACGTGTTGGACTGCTCTCCGGTCAGCAGGCGGGATTCCAGCCGGACCCGGCTGGGGCCGCGGAGGCGGCGGTAGACACCCCGCACGTAGGTAAAGGATATGGTGCCGTATCGGCCGGGAAAGTTGCGCCGACCGGCCATCATCCGGAGCAGTTGGTCCCGGAATGCGTCCGATGCCATCGCATCGTAAGCGACGCCCTGGCCTTCTGCCGGAGACCGCACGGCTCCGAACACTTCCGGTCGGCTGCCCTGCAGGAGCGGCCCGGCATCGTCCCCGAAGGCGAGCGCCAGGGGCACCAGATAAGTCTCGGACTCACCCTCGGTAAACCTGACCTCTACTAGCACGGCGCTGACCGACGTGCTGGGTTTGCCCAGAGGTATGACATCGGCCACGACCGCGGACTGTACCTCGCGCGACCGGTTGCCGAACCAGCGGTTGCGTAGTATGTAGTCCAGCAGCGCCTTCTCCAGCGTTTCGCGGCCTTTCTTGCGAAAGAGATCTCGGTAGTCCCGGATGATGCCGAGGTCCGGTAACGGCGCTTCCATCGGGGCGGCGGGTGTCTCGATGGGTGAAGTCCGGGCCGGCTCCAGAGCGAACCAGTAAAAGGCATAGGCTCCGAGGGTGATGAAGTATGGCTGGTCTGAAACAGGCGGGAACTCGGTATTGCCGAAGAGTTCGATAGGCGCAAGTCCCGCATAAGGAGAAAGGTCCAGGGAAACGAACTGCGTGTGGCGGGAGAGGTTGGCGACCACGAGTATCTTCTCTTCCCCGTAGCGGCGGACGAAAGCCAGCACCTTGCGGTTTTCCGGCTGGAGGAATTCCATGCTCCCCCGTCCGAAAGCCTGGTAGCGCTTTCTCAAGGCGATCAGCCGCTTCATCCACCAGAGGAAAGAATACGGGTTGGCCTGCTGCGCTTCCACATTGACCGTCTCGTAGTGGTATTCCGGATCTATGTTCACCGGCAAATAGAGGCGCTGCGGGTTGGCCCGGGAAAAACCGGCGTTGCGGTCGGCGCTCCACTGCATCGGGGTCCGCACGCCCTGCCGGTCCCCGAGAAAATAGTTGTCACCCATGCCGATCTCATCTCCGTAATAGATGATCGGCGTGCCCGGCAGGGAGAACAGGAGCGCATTCATCAGCTCCATCTTTTTCCGGTCGTTGCTGAGGAGCGGGGCCAGGCGGCGCCGGATTCCCAGGTTAAGGCGGGCTTTAATGTCCTGCGCAAACACGCGGTACATGTAGTCGCGCTCTTCGTCGGTGACCATTTCCAGGGTCAGTTCATCGTGGTTGCGAAGGAACAGGGCCCACTGGCAGGATTCTTTGATGACCGGAGTATGCTGGAGAATATCGATGATCGGGAACCGGTCCTCCATCCGGATCGCCATGAACATTCGGGGCATCAGGGGGAAATGGTAGGCCATGTGGCACTGGTCACCCTCCCCAAAGTAGGCTACCGCATCCTCGGCCCACTGGTTGGCCTCGGCCAGGAGCATGCGGTTGGCAAAGCGCTCGTCTACCTGACGGCGGAGTTCCCTCAGAAAATCATGCGTTTCCGGCAGGTTCTCACAGCTCGTGCCTTCACGCTCGTAAAGATATGGTATGGCATCGAGCCTGAGGCCAGAAACCCCCATCCCGAGCCAGAAATCCATTACCTTGCGGATGGCTTGGCGGACGGCCGGGTTGTCGAAGTTGAGGTCCGGCTGGTGGGAATAGAAACGGTGCCAGTAATAGGCCTCGGCGACCGGGTCCCAGGCCCAGTTGGAATTCTCGGAGTCCTTGAAGATGATACGGGCCTCCTGGTACCGGTCCCGCGTATCGCTCCAGACGTAAAAATTGCGGCCGGGGCTGCCCGGGGCGGCGCGGCGGGCCTTCTGAAACCACGAGTGCTGGTCGGAGGTGTGGTTCACCACCAACTCCGTGATGACGCGGAGGCCGCGGAAGTTGGCTTCCCGGATGAAGCGTCGGAAGTCCGCGATGGAGCCGTAGGAAGGGTGCACGCTCATGTAGTCCGCCACGTCATAGCCGTCGTCCTTGAACGGGGAAGGGTAAAAGGGCAAGAGCCAGATGGCCGTGACGCCGAGGTCCTGGAGATAGTCCAGTCTCTCGTTCAGCCCGGCGAAGTCGCCCACACCGTCGCCGTCGGCGTCCTGAAAGGCGCGCACATAGAGCTCGTAAATGACGGCGTCCTTGTACCACAGCGGGTCGTCGTCCCGCCAGAAGTATCGCTTATCGGTCAGGGGCATGGTCCTCCTTGTCGCCTGACATCCCGTCCGCGGACGGAACTGATGAACGTTCGATCCTGAAGATATGGGCCGGCATGACCGCCGGGTCCAGCCGGATGAAGTTCCGGCTCCCCTGCCAGTCATAGGTGGCGCCGGACAGCAGATCGTGGACGCGGAAGGTTTCGCCCTCTTCAAGGCCGAGCGCCGGGAGGTCGAGCCCGGTCCATCCGGACTGGGGGTACCGGTAGTCCAGGTTCACCGCCAGGAGCACCGTGCTGGAACCGTCCGCGGCGCGCTTGCTGTAACATATGAGCTGGTCGTTGTCGACCGGGTGAAAAGCGAGGGATCGGTTCTCCCGGAAAGCGGGATTGGCCCGGCGTATCCCGTTGACGGTCGTAATGACCTCTCGAAGGCTGTCTCGTTGGTCGAGGTCCCACCTCTTGATTTCGTACTTTTCCGAGTTGAGATATTCCTCGGAGACGTTGTCCCGGCGGGTATTTTCGACGAGCTCGAAGGCCGGACCGTAGATGCCGTAGCTCGACGAGAGCGTGGCTGCCAACACCAGCCGGATGATAAAGGCCGGCCGGCCGCCGTCCCGCAGGTAGTCGCTGAGGATATCCGGGGTGTTGGGCCAGAGATTCGGGCGGAAGAACTCCGCCACGGGCGGCGTGGTGACCTCGGTCATGTACTGTTCGATCTCCCACTTCAGGTTGCGCCAGGTAAAATAGGTGTAGGACTGGGTGAAGCCGAGCTTGGCCAGCCGGTACATCGGCTTGGGGCGGGTAAAGGCCTCGGCGAGAAAAATGAGGTCGGGATAGCGCTCCTTTACACTTCCGATGAGCCACTCCCAGAAAGCGAATGGTTTAGTGTGTGGATTGTCCACCCGGAAGATACGGACGCCTTGGCCGACCCAGAACAGCACCACCTTTTTTAGCTCTTCCCACAACGCTTCCCTGTCCGGTGTTTCGAAGTCGAGCGGGTAGATGTCTTCATACTTTTTGGGCGGATTTTCCGCGTACTGGATGGAGCCATCGGCGCGGTGACGGAACCACTGGGGATGTTCCCTGACCCAGGGATGGTCCGGTGAGCATTGAAAGGCCAGGTCCAGGGCCACCTCCAGACCCAGCTCGCGCGCATCAGCGAGGAATTCTCGAAAGTCCTCGATGGTGCCGAGCTCGGGGTTGACGGCGGTGTGACCGCCGGCCTCCGAACCGATAGCCCAGGGCGTGCCGGGATCGCCGGGAAGTGCGGTAACCGCATTGTTATAGCCCTTGCGCACGGTGGTGCCGATCGGGTGTATCGGGGGGAGGTACAGCACGTCGAACCCCATATCGGCTACGTATTCAAGGATCGGCTTCGACTTCTTGAATGTGCCGCGTCCTCCTGGACCGTTGGCGTACGAACGTATGAAAAACTCGTACCAGGCGCCGAAGCGGGCCTTTTCCCGATCGACACGGACGAGCAGCTCCCGCTCATAAACGGTGGCGGCGGTGCGGTCCGCATATCGGGTCATCGCCCGAGCCAGCCGGACGGTCCGGGCCGTCCGCAGTTTCTGAGGAGGCGGTGCCGTGGACCGCAGCTTCGCGGCGGCCTCGGTGAGATACTCGGTGTACTGGTCCGGCGCTCGCCCGGCGGTTTCCTCGATGAGTTGCGCTCCCTCTATGAAATCGACCAGAAACGCTTGGCCGACGGCAACCTTTTTCTCTACTTTTTCAAGCCAGCTCGCGTACCGGTCCACCCAAGCGATGACCGTGTATCGCCAGGTCCCCAGGCGGTCGACGGAAAATGAAGCTGTCCAGCGGTCATTACCCTCGTCCCAGAAGGCGACCTCCCGCCAAGTCCGATCACGATCGTGACGATAGCGAAGGAACACCGAGAGACGATCGTGTCCATCCGCGTAAATATCCGCAGCCACGGTTATCTCATCCCCCACGATTCGCTTTATGGGGAAACGTCCGTGGTCTAGTTCCGGGAATACTCCCTCAACAACAACTCTGGGTGGCATCATTGCCTCCACTCACCAGTGTCACCTTGTAATGCTACTCCAATTCGAGTCAGAAAAAAACAGGGGCGCGGTATTGAAAACCGAGTCGTAAGCGTTTTGCATTGTTTCGGAGAGGAATGTAATGACTTTTTAATACCCTGACCTTCCCTCCGAAAACAGCAACATTCTGATCTAAAGTCCGACAGATTTCAGATTCAATATTTGAAGCTCAGATAGAAAAGGAATTCCATGGGTCCGATTATTGGTTCGGCTCCC
>CAYZAH010000027.1:0-15255 GCA_964475805.1 uncultured Pirellulales bacterium
ATCCGCTATACTCTCGCACCTGAAATGTTGCTCTGTCGCACGGGGTAGAGACGGATTTACGATGTGCGATTTTCGATTTGTGATTTGAAATCGGCATTCGGCAATCGAAAATCGTCAATCGATTGGGGTCAGCAGTATCACGGCGTGGCTGACTCAAGCCTCCGGCAGGGCCAACTCGCACCGGTAACAAGACGGTGCCCGTGACAGATGTCTGGATTTATGATTTATGGTTTTCTATTTACGATTGACGAAGCGAACGTCTGCGTTTGCAGGCAATCATAAGTCGTAAATCATAAATAACAAATGACTTACACTACCCGATGGTGTAATCGGTAACACATGGGCTTTTGGTGCCCATATTCCAGGTTCGAGTCCTGGTCGGGTAGCTTTGAAGTCTATGATCTTCTATTTACTATTTGCTATTTAGAAAAGACTTATGGCCGAGACGGTAGCGATAATATTAGCCGCAGGCGGCAGCACGAGAATGAACACCAAGCTGGCCAAGGTGCTTCATGAGGTGTGCGGCCGGCCCATGCTGGCCTACGTGCTCGATGCCTGTCGGAAGGCGGGCATAAAGAGGATTCTCGTCATCGTCGGGTTCGGAGCCGACCAGGTGCAGGAGCACTTCGCTCATGCCGAAGACGTGGTCTGGGTCCGGCAGGACCAGCAGTTGGGCACAGGCCATGCCGTGGCGTGCTGCAAGGACCACCTTGAGGATTTCGACGGGAATGTATTGGTTCTTTGCGGCGACGGGCCCCTCATTCGCTCGCATACGCTCAAGGCCCTGATAAACAAGCACGAATCGGGACAATCGGCGGCGACTCTGGCCACCGCTGTCCTCGACGACCCGTCCGGCTACGGGCGCATCGTCCGAGACGCTTACGGCAATATGCAGGGCATCGTGGAGGACAGCGATTGTACTCCCGAACAACGAGCCATCAGGGAAATCAACCCGAGCAATTATCTCTTCAACAGCAGAATCCTTTTCAACGCCATCGAGAAGGTGAAGCCCGACAACGTCAAAAAGGAGTACTATCTGACCGACGCCGTCTCCGGCATTATCGCGACCGGTCACAAGGTCGAAGCGATTACAGCCCTGTCGCCGGACGAGGCGGTCGGCGTCAATAGCCGGGCTCAACTCAGCGCCGCCAGCAAAATCATGCAGCGGCGAATCCAGCGGCGACTGATGGAAGAAGGTGTGACGATCGTCGATCCCGACAATACCTGGATAGACGCAAGAGCACAGATCGGGCAGGACACGGTTATTGAACCGTTTACCTACATCCGCGGCGAAGTCAAGATCGGCCGGGACTGTCGGATCGGACCGTTCGCCCATTTGCGACGCGGCACGGTTCTCGGCGACGACATCGTGTTGGGCGTCTTTACCGAGGTCAAGAACGCCATTTTGGCCAATCACGTTCGTGCCCGGCACCACAGCTATATCGGCGACGCAGCCGTGGGGCAGAACGTCAATATCGGCGCCGGCTCGATAACGGCGAACTTTGACGGGGAACAGGTCAATAGGACGAACATAGGCGACAACTGCTATATCGGCTCCGGAGCCGTGCTGATCGCACCGCTCGATCTCAGGGATGGCTCGAACGTCGGCGCCGGAACGGTCGTCTCGCAAGAGAGTGTGAATGAACTGGGCGGAAAGAATAAGATAGATGATGTTCAATGACAATCTAAAGATATTCACCGGCAGCAGTAATCCAACGCTGGCCGGCAACGTCTGTAAGTATCTCCGGATCGTGCTCGGCGGAGCCGAGATCAGCACGTTCCCGGATGGCGAAAAGATCATCCGGGTGGAGGATGACGTACGCGGCAGAGATTGCTTTGTCGTGCAGTCCACCTGCGTCCCCGTGAGCGAGCACCTCGTCGAATTGCTCATCTTTTTGGACTGCCTGCGCAGGGCCAGCGCCCAGCGTGTCACAGCGGTCATTCCCTACTTCGGCTACGCCCGCCAGGACCGAAAAGACGAGGGACGGGTCCCCATTACGGCCAAGCTGGTTGCGAATCTCATCGCCACCGCCGGAGCTAACAGGGTCCTGGCCATCGACCTGCACGCCCACCAGCTCCAGGGGTTTTTCGACATACCGGTCGACCATCTGACGGGCGAGCTGGTTTTGAGCTCGTATTTCCGGGACCAGAAGATCAGCAATCTGACGGTCGTCTCGCCGGACGTGGGCAATATCAAGATTGCATCCCGTTACGCGGCGCACCTCGGCGGAGAGCTGGCGATTGTCCACAAGAAGCGCATCGACGGAAACAAAGTCGAAGCTCAGAAGGTCATTGGCGAGGTGAAGGACAGGAACGTCCTGATGTGCGACGACATGATCGCTACCGCCGGAACCGTGTGCAGCGCCGCAACTTTGCTCAAAGAGCACGGAGCGAAAAACGTCTACGTTGGGGCTACACACGGCGTCTTCGCCTCGCAAGCGATGGACCGCCTGGCCAAGGCTCCAATCGATCAGATCGTGGTCACCGACACGATACCGCTGAATGAAAACGCCAAAAAGATCAAGGGCCTTAAAGTCCTTAGCGTCGCTTCCATGTTAGGTGAAGCGATAAAGAGAATCCACAGAAACGAATCGGTAAGCAGCTTATTTAACAACATTTGATCGGGACACAAGATATGGCAAAAACCCTGCTGTTGAAAGCGGAAGTGCGAGAACACACCGGCTCCAAAGCCGTGCGAAGAATACGTCAGGAGGGCAAAATACCCGCCATCGTCTACGGCCACAAACAACAAGCCGTGGCGATCTCGCTGAACGCACATGATTTCGTCGAGGGACTGCACCACGGACATCGGCTGATGGATATTCAAGTCGGTCAGAAGAAAGAGAAGATGATTGTCAAGGAACTGCAGTACGATCACTTGGGCAAGAATATTATTCATGCCGATCTGATGCGGGTGGACGTCACTGAGTCGATCCGGGTGACGGTTCCCATCGAGTTGAAAGGCATCGCCGCCGGCACGCACGAAGGAGGTATCGTCGAGGAACACGCGGACCACCTGGAAATCGAGTGCAGAGCGACGGATATTCCCGAAACCATCGTGGTCTCAGTGAAAGACCTGCACGTCGGCGGGGCGCTTCACGCCGGTGAGGTCGAGCTTCCGACCGGCGTCAAGCTGGTTAGCCCGGCGGAGACGCTTCTGGTCACTTGCCATCTGGTCGCCGCGGCCAAGACCACGGAAGAAGTCGAAGAAGAAATGCCGGCCACCCCTGAGGTTATTGGTGAATCCAAGGAGGAAGCCGAAGAGACTCCGGAGACGTAGCAAAAGGCTGAACTGGGTAAACTTGGGCTATGGGCAATATGAAACTGGTCGCCGGACTGGGGAATCCGGGCGGCGACTACGCCGAAACGCGGCACAACATTGGTTTCAGAGTGGTGGATTTGTTAGCTAAGACGTTAGACATTGAAGTACGAAAGAGAAAGTTCGGTGCTCGTTTCGGATTGGGCGAGTTCGCAGATAGCAAGTTGATCGTACTGAAGCCGTGGCAGTTCATGAACCGCAGCGGCCAGGCCGTCGCGACGGCGGTAGGTTTCTACAAGCTCGACGCCGCCGACGTGCTCGTGGTCACCGATGATATGGACCTGGAGCCGGGTCGGATTCGCCTCCGGGCCAGAGGTTCGGCCGGCGGCCATAACGGCCTCGCGGATATTATCGCCAAGCTCGGTACGAACAGCTTCGCCCGCTGCCGGGTTGGTATTGGGCGAAGCCACGAGCAGGACGCCGTAGAATTTGTCCTGGATAGACCGGTGGAAAGTGAGAGACCGCTGCTGGACGCGGCCATCGAAAGGGCGCGGGACGCCGTGTTGTGCTGGATCGAGCGTGGTATCGAAACGGCAATGAATCAATATAACCGTGTGAGTGATTAACCGTTGCGCGTACTGTATGTAGCCTCAGCCAACAGAAGAGTATGCAAATTAGCGGGAGGTAACAAGCTTGGAAACTGTGGTAAAGAAAAAACTGTATGAAGGAATGTTTCTCGTGGACTCCGCCTTGGCGGGATCCGATTGGGACGGAGTCATGGCGGCCATCAAGAGAATACTCGATAGGGCCGATGCGGAGATCGTTTCGATCAGAAAATGGGACGACAGGCGACTGGCCTACGATATCAAACACGTCTCCCGGGGAACGTATATCCTGACCTATTTCAGAACAGACGGCAAAAATATCCAAGACGTCGAGAAAGACGTTCAGCTCTCGGAGAAGATATTGCGCGTTCTGATTCTTACGGCCGACCATATGACTGCGGAGGACATAGAAAAAGACACGCCGGCCACGAAGGCCGAGAAGGAAGAGCGGAAGCCGATCCCCGCCAAAGAGTCCGGTGAGGAAAGTGAAGAGGAGCCGCAAGACGACCAACAGGCCGACGAGGACACAGAAGAAGAACTGAAAGAGTCGGAGACAACAGAGGAAAGCGAGACAGAAGAGGATGCCGAGGATGTCGAGGAGGCAGATGAAGCAGAGCAGACCGAAGAGGAGGAACAGCCCAAAACACCGGCTGACGACTAACACGGAAAGAAGAGTTCGAGTATGGCCAATTATAATAAAGTCTTGCTTATGGGCAATCTCACGCGCGACCCGCAGTTGTCGTACACACCGAACCAGACGGCGGTGGTGGACTTCGGAATGGCGGTCAACCGCAAGTGGACGGGCCAGGACGGCAGCCAGCGGGACGAAACTTGTTTCGTGGATTGTCGCATGTTCGGCCGGAGGGCTGAGGTGATCAACAAGTACTGCAAGAGAGGAAATCCCTTGTTCGTAGAAGGCCGCCTGACGTTCGATAGCTGGGAGGCCCAGGATGGCTCAAAAAGAAGTAAACTGAGAGTCACCGTCGAGAATTTTGAGTTTGTTGGCGGGGGTGGCGCCGGTGGCGGTGGTGGAGGCGGCCGGCCCATGCAGGGCTTCAACGACGCGGGACCCCAGGATCCACCACCACCGAGTGATGATGATATCCCGTTCTGAAGTAATGATTTTCTATAATCCATAGAGGTAAAGAATGGCAAAAAGACCGAACAATAGAAGAAAACCGGGTTTCGTTGGAACGCGTGAACAGACGCAATGCCGTTTTTGCAGACGAGGCATAGAACACGTGGACTACAAAGACATCGCAACGCTGCAGAAACTCCTGACCAATCGAGGCAAGATCTACTCGCGCAAGCGCAGCGGAAACTGTGCGGGCTGCCAGAGAAAAGCCAAGAGGGCCATCAAGCGCGCTCGCTATATGGCGCTGTTGCCGTTCACCGCTTAGCACAAGGGACAAGATATGAAGGTTTTACTTTGCGAAGATATTGATAAACTCGGCTGGCTCGGGGACATTGTCGAGGTCAGCGAAGGATATGCACGAAACTACCTGTTGCCCCAGCGTCTGGCCAAGCCCGCTACCGAGGGCGCCATTCGGGCGATTGCTGAGGAGAAGGCTAAGCGGGCCGAGCAGCGCAGGTTGGAAGGGCGTCGGCTCCAGGCGGCCGCCGAGGCCGTGGACGGCGCCGAGGCCGTACTGGCGGCCAAGGCCAACGAGCTTGGACACCTGTTCGGCTCCGTCAGCGCGCGTCAGATCGCAGCCAATTTGCGCTCGCAGGGATTTGAGGTTGGCGATGAAATTGTCCAACTGTCCGAGCACATCAAAGAAGTAGGGACACACGCCGTAACGCTGAAGTTCGCCGCCGAGGTGACCGCTACCGTGAACGTCGTGGTCGTCGCCGAACAGGACGAAGCGGACGCCGAGGCCGAGGCCGTCACGAAACCGAAAACGGACGAGGCTCAGAAGCTGTAGCGCAGGCCCGCGTATACGTTGGTGTCGTTGTGGAACTGACCAAAGAACGTGTACGGATGGTCGCCGAAGAAAATATTGCTGCCCACCTCGACCGCCACGTTGTCACTCGCCTTATAGTTGACGATCGGCCGCATGTAAACGTCCTTATCCGACGGCGAGTAGTACGTAAACAGCGAGCATCGCAGATTCTGGTTCATGAGAAGCTTCGTTAGGCGCAGCGTTGTCAGGTGCCGGAATCTGTCACGCGCGGGAGACGAGGGAAGGTATCGCTTGTACCCGCTATAGTCCAGCATCTGCTCGACGTAATACTGCAGGCCCATCGTCAAATTCTTTGCGATCTCCCGCGTATAACCCACGAGATACCGCATCTCGGAATTGTTGATGAGCGGATTCTTGCCGCTAAGATCGTCGGCGGATTCGTAATAGCCGACCTCCGCGTTGGCGATGGCCTTGCCGACGGACCCGCGGATGCTGGCGCCGTAGACATTCAGGTCGGGGAAGATGGCCTTGGTCCTCGTCGGGTTCTGACCGCCGGGACTTTTCCAGTAGCCGCGATAGCCATAGAGGGCCAACTCGTAATCCTCGATGTTCCGGTATAACCGGGCGGCGATTTCGGAATCCCCAAACCACCTGTTCGGCTTGTCGGTGTGGACGATGGCGTCCCGTCCGGCCAGTCTGCCGAGATTCGAGTTCCAGTAGGAGATGCGCTCGCCGTTGATGTAACGGTCCGGATCGAATTGAGGCGTGTAGACGACGTCGAGATTCGCCCAATCGCTGAACAAGCTGACCTTCGCCGCGTCGGACGGCGCTTTGAGGTATTCGGTGTCCCGACCGATGAAGAAGGATTGCCAATCCTTGGGGAACAGGTCGTTGATGAAGACAAGGTCTCCCGTCCCCCAGGTGAGTATCTGCCGGCCGACCTTCATGTCCATGTAGTCTGTCGGGCGGAGGAAGACGTTCGCTTCGCGCGTGTCGTAGTACCCCTTCTCCATCACCAAGTCGCCATAGAAGTCGCCCTTGTACTTCAAGTCCCCCCAGTCTAAATACGACGAAAGGTCGAGCTGGAAGCGGCTTTCCATGATCGACATGTCCTTTTCGTACTTGTCATTCAGCAGACGATAGCCGGCCCGCGTCTCGAAAAAACCGTGCGTCTCAACCGGAAGCCTGGAAAAGAACGGCTCGTTGGCGTCCTCATCCGAAGCCACGGCTACTGCCGTCGGTAAACAAATCATGCAAATTCCAAAAATCCACCACGGCTTAGTAGCCATTTTTCACGCCCTCAAAAAAGTGTTGCAGGTCAAGTTCAGCCGATCTCGCCGCCGACACAACTACGTCGCATTTTGCAGCCCGGTCACGTTGTCGTGCAGAAACATGGTATTACCTCATGGCCTCACGCGGAGGACGCTGGAGGTAACGCTCCGTGAAGATACTGTCCTTCAGGCCGATGTTGTACTTGACGTTGCTGAATTCCATTTCCGTTTCACTGCCGGTCTGGAGGTTTTTGACCACCGACTGGACAACGGTCGGAAAACCCTGAATCACCTCGACCTTCTTGGACTCGATAGTGCGATAGAGCTTACCTTCCTTATCGTAGAACTCCATTTTCAACGGCACGAACGTCTTGCGGTCTATCGAGACGGTGTAGTAGCTGAACTCGACGGAATCCGGCTGCTTCGGGACGTTCTTGACAATATAGAACTTGTCCGTCGTCTGGATCAGCTCGTGCGTATCTTCCTCCAGGCTTCGCCCGGAAACGTCTTCATACAAAAAGTCCGAACCCACGAAGCTGGTCCTCTTGTCACTGGCGGCGATCCGCTTGACCAGGGACAACGCAGGCAGGTAAAGCCACCGGTCGTCGTCCTTGCCGGGTTCGGTGTGCTTGAGAACCAGGTAGGTCATTCCCCGAACGTCCGGCGGCCTCTTGAAGTAAACGAAGTACATCTGGTCGCCGCCGTCCGTGACGTCCTTTCTCAAGATGTTGAATTCGCGATCCCGCGTCTGGCCTTGTTTGTTCGTGATGGTCATCTTCACCGACGCTCGGCCGTCATCACCCTGATAATAAGCCACAATATTGGCCTTGCTAACGATGGTCTGGACGTCGGGCGTCGCCGGCTGGCCGGCCGCAAGAGCCGTCAAACCCAGCCCGAGAACACAAGCTATTATCCACGTTGATTTCATTGTACACCTCGCTTTCGTTTTTCTATTCAATTTCAGCTTTTCACGCCAAGTTTCTTCAGTATTGTTATCATCGGGCACCAATTCGTGAAGGCCGATTGCAGCAAATTCAAACCCACGAATCCGGTGAACAACAGCCAATAAGGCGAATGATAGTATCCCAACACAACACTGACAAGCACAAAGAAACCTGCAATGCCTCTCAGATACCTTTCAACAGTCATGATTCTATCCTTTCCACGTTACGCCGAGTTGCTGACCCGACGGTTGCTACACAGTTATTCTTCTTTTTCAGCACTCACGTTTGCAGCGGCGGCTTTGCACGCCCGCCGACGAGACATGATTCCACAAGCAATGGCCATCACGGGTATGGCCACCACACTGATACCGGCCAGCGTCGACAAGCCAAGCCTCCAGTACTGATGCAGATTGATCGCCACCAGAGCGACGGCCGCTATGGAGATAACCAGGCAGAATGCACAATTGCAGGTGACCGACTTAGGCTCCGCAACCCGTTTGAACAGCGGCTTTTCAGCGTACTTGAGAATCGCCGGCAACACCAGCAGCGTCACGGCTCCGGACAAGCCCATAATCGCACATAAGAATATTCCCACGGTCTTGTATGGGACCAGGGGGGCCGCCAACAAGGGCAGGAATCCGATCGCAATGACCAGGACGTTTCGGGCGATCGCGCGGGCCGGCTCACCAAACATCACATCAGAGCTTTTCTGCCACGAACCTGTTTCGGCGTAGCTTATTCGGGCGCGTTCGAGGAAGTGTATCGCAAAATCGACCGCCATCCCAAGCGTCAACGCGCTAAGCACCGCCACCGGCATGTCATAGTCCTTACCGACCAGTCCGATGATCCCGTAGATCATGATGATCGTGATCAGCAGGGGCACCATACACACGATCCCCCACAAGGCCGAGCGAAACAGTATGGTCATCATGATGAAGACAATGATGAAACTGCCGAGAAAGGACTGGAGCATTCCCCAGACCATCTTGTTCTGCCAGACAGTGTTGATATAGGTCAGCCCCGCCCAGTTGTGGGTAAGCGGCACGGGAGGCGGCGTCTTCGCGAAGAACTCGTTCACCGCCTTAACGACTTTTTCCATATCTTTATTGTCGCCGCTGGGCAACTGCATCCAGATGTTGGCGTGCATATAATCCGTGGTCACCAGATGCCACAGATCGTTCGGCTTATGACTGCTCTGGAACTGGAGCAGACATTGAGCCACCGCGGCGGGCGTGTCGGGAATCTTGTAGTTCTCGGGCTTGCCATCGATCAACTCCTGGTAGACTTTCTTGACAACGTCTGTAACGGAACTACTCTTTCCTACCAGCCCGGCTTGTTGCAGATAGTCCTGAAGACACTGGATGTAGGCCAGCACTTCAGGCTGCTTGAAAACCTTCAGCCGCTCCTTCTGCAAATCGAAGAAATTCGTCAGCTCGTACCAAATATCCGCGTCCTTTTCATTGGCCGCCTCGTACTTGTCATTCGTGAACTGACTCATCTTGTCCAACAATTCCTCTTTTGTTTTGACAACCGATGCCTGCTCCAGAATGACTTTGTCCACCTCCGGTACGATATCAGTCACGCGAGGAAATTCTTCCTTTAGTTGCATGGACTTTTCCGTCAGGCGCTTTCTAAGGTCGTCGATGTATGACGTCTGGATCGTTCCGTCGTCGGCGGAGTCCAGCACCAGATAGGCCATGTAGGTTCCGCCGAAATGTTTGTTAAGCTCGATGTCGGCCTTGCGGATAGGATGGTTCTTCGAGAACCACTTGACCGGATTGTCGTTGATCTCAATGCGCGTGATGCCGTAAAGGGCGACGGCCGTAGCCACTGCGAAGACAATCAGGATCACCTTGGCTTTTGCATAGGTGAAACGTCCTCCGGCGGCGAGCAACCGGCCCAGCCACGTTAGCTTCTCGCCATGCTGAGTCTCGTGGCCGAAGTTTTCGAGCGATTTTTCACGAATCATCATGATGTACGCCGGCACGAAGGTGACCGTACATACCCACGCGATCATGATACCGATAGCGACGAATATGCCGAATACCTGCACCGGCGGAATCGGCGTCAGAGCCAAAGAGGCAAAGCCCGCCGCCGAGGTCAGCGACGTGTACAGCATGGGCATGAAGAGGTTGCTCATCACCTCCATCGCGGTCTTTCTGCGCCCCTTCTCTTTTGTGTAAAGGTCGAAGAACTCTGAGAGGATATGCACCGAGTCCACCACGGCGATAGGCATCAGAAAGATCGGGATCATCGAGCTCATGATGTGAACGGGGTAGCCGAGGCCGATCAGCAGCCCCATCGTCGAGATGACCGAGACCATTGCCACGATCATCGGCGAGATGACCAGCGACAGCTTCCGGAAGAACAGGAGCATCAGAATGAATATGACCGCCATCGCCAGTGGCGCCGATATGGCCATCTGAACGAACATCTCAACGCCAAATGTATCTTCCGCAACAGGCAAGCCGGTAATGTGAAATTCGTCATCACTCGGCCCAAAAGTGGCTATCTTCTTCTGAAGCTCCACGTAAACACGGTGGCTGAGATCCTTGTTCGTCAAAGGCAAGTACAAGCAAATCGCCTTCCCGTCTCCGGAGATCACGGTCTCTTTGAGCAGCGGATTGGACATCGCCCTGTCTTTTATCTCGAGCGCTCCAGCCTCCGTCGTCGGCGGTTTCTTCATCAGCCACTCAAAGGTCACGACTCCCGGCCCGCCCTGGCCGATATAATCCACCGTCGAGGGCGCCATCAAGTCGACTTCCACAACGCCGATTTGCTGGTTGGGGTCATCTTCGCTCGGCCAGCGCAGCGTCTTGGCGAACTCAGTCAACTCATAAATCCGCGTCAACGAACCCGGATTGAAGACGCCGTGCGGGTCCTTATTATTGATAATACCCACCACAACGATATCGCTGAGAGAGAACTCTTCCTTGGTGTGGTTGTGAAAGACCCTGACAGGCTCACTCGGCGAAAGCATATTCTCAGGGTCCGTATCTACCTTGATTAGTGGAATCAGCGCACCAAGCGCCACGGTAAAGGCCACCATGACGATTGTGACTAATTTGTAGTGGTTGAGGGAAAACTCAGTGATTTTTTGCCTAAAGTCCATTTTTTCAACTCCGGCTGATAGGAATGATACATAATATATGACTATCTAACGACTTCCACCTCATAGTGCACGGGGCACGCCAACGACCCGGATACAAGGCAGTACTTATCAGCGAGTCGAGCAATCTCCTCGATCTTCTCGGCGGAGGTGCCGTCGGCCACGCTCACTTTCGCCTTGACCTCAATATTCGTGAAACGCAGACCGTTTTTAGTCTTTTCGACCTTACCCTCCGCATCCGAATGATAGGAAGCCACCTTGACCTCGAACTTGTTCACAAAGTGGAAGAAGACCAGCATGATGCAACTGTTGACCGATGCAACCAGTAACTCCTCGGGATTCAAAGAGTTGGGGCTGCCGCCGTATTCCGGCGGGGAGCCAATCTCGGTTTCACTTATTCCACTCATCACGGTCTTGGCAGATTCGCCTGCGTTTTGATTCACGGTATTTCTAAAAAGTTCCATCTATTCGCCTCACTTTCTATCCCACGTTCTTTGAGCGGTTTTGACTCAAGAAGATCATATACGCCACATGGGCACTACTTCAACAAATCTCTGAGTATTTCCTCTTCATCGCGTACGACCTTCTTGCCCATGACTTTTGCTATGTTGCCGCCGAACATTTTTGCCATCAGAGCCAGATTCATTTTGGACAAATAAACCTTCCCATCATCACTTTCCCAGACGCTAAGAGTGCACGGCATCATTGTTGAAATATGCCGGTCCGTCGCCAGGACGTCTTTGGCATATTCAGCTTTACACAGTTTAACAAGCTTAACGCGCGGCTCGAACGTCACTCCTTGTTTCGCCATAGATTGATTCATATCTATTGGCTGACCTCCGTGCACCCCCCAACCCTTTTCGGGAATACGCTTTTCCAGGGCTGCAACCGTCTCATCGAATCCCAATTTGCTCTCCCTGGTCCTGATCATCAGCGACGGCATCGCTGTAAAGACGACGACGCCACACAACAAAACACCGACCACGAAACCTGCAATCCCCAACATCCACATTTCTCGACTCCTTTGTGTTTTTATCATTCTCTTCTTTAATTCAATTAGCGTTCTTCAGCTTGCTTCAATTCGACTGTCTATTGGAACAGCCTTATTTCGTAGATGCTGATTGCAACGTAATATGCAATCAATAGTAGCAGGAACAAGGCCAACAGCACGATTGCCACTATTGATCCCTGTGGATGACCACAATTACGACAAAACAGACTATAGCGGCTAATGTCATTTCCACATGCTTTACAATTTCGCAGTATTGACTTTTTCATCACATTAACCCTTTGCTATTGAATAGGAATGCTCACGCCGGATCTTCCCGACGAAATCCGGGTTTAAATAGCCGCTCTAATCGTGTCAATCAGGATTTCCCTACGTTGGACGCCGATAAATCGCCGGACTTCATTTCCATCTTTGAACAATATGAGCGTAGGAATGCTTTGTATGCCAAATCGCTGGGCAACGGCTGTGGCCTCGTCCACATTGACCTTCGCAATCCTTGCCTGGCCGTCTATGCTCTCGGCGACTTCCTCCAAAATCGGCCCTTGCATCCGACATGGCGCGCACCACGGAGCCCAGAAATCAACCAGTGTTACCCCTTTGGCTACGGCCGTGTCAAATTGACCGTCTTCTAATTCTGATATCTTCCCATCTTTCATCGTTCTGTCCCTCAAGAAACCTTTCATAAAACAATTTCCCTTTGCCTTTCTTCACCGAGGCTATCTTTCAATGCTTCCTGGTCCCACAATTATCGTAAACGCAGTGCAGCAGTTTTATGACGCTCTTGTCGCCTATGCGATAATAGACTTTGGTGCCATCTCGGCGACATTCCAGAACACCCTTGTCCCTCATCATGTTGAGCTGCTGACTGGTAATCGCCTGTTTGCCCCCTATAGCCTGTGTGATAGCGCCGACACACATCTCCTTCTTTTCAAGGAGCTCGATAATCTGGAGCCGGACGGGGTGAGCTACCGCCTTCAAAACCTCTGCCACATGATCTGCTACGTTATTATCCATGACGATTACCCATAATTATATTCCACAATATTACTATATATTGATATATCAATTTGTTCGGAAGATGTCGAGAAGAAAAATAAAAAAAAATGAACGAATTTCGCCGCATCCGAATTGTCTGAGATTGAAAATGGGAGAGCTTCTGCACATCGCCGCGCCAAAGACTGATAATACTTGTCCCCATGAAAGAATTTTTCGGTTTTTGCGTTTTTTTAGGCTTGACAGCCCGCGAACCTGACCGTTAAATTAGGCCAAGAAGGTAAGTTGGTGGGGGTCGAAATCAAAAGGATTTGGTTAAAGAAAAGGATTGGACAAGATGAAGGATTTGTTCACCACCGGCGAAGCTGCGGAGGTTTGCAGGGTGAGTCAGCAGACAATCATTCGATGTTTCGATGCCGGCCGGTTGGAGGGATTTCGTGTTCCAGGCTCAAGATTCCGGAGGATTCCGCGCCAGAGTCTCGTCAAGTTCATGAAGGAAAACAACATCCCTCTCGATGCCATCGAATCCGGCAAGCGAAAAGTGCTGATTGTCGACGACGACACCGAAATTGTCGAGTTAATCGCCGAAGTTCTCGCCCGGGACGGCCGGTTCGAGATCGAAACCGCTTCAAGCGGCTACGAAGCCGGAATGGCGACCGAGCGGTTTCGTCCTGAGCTGATATTGCTCGACTACATGCTGCCGGACGTCAACGGCAACGTCGTCTGCCAGACGATAAGAAAGAACCCGGAGTTCGAGAATATCAAAATCATCATCGTCAGTGGTGTCGTCAAACAGGATGAGATCGCCCAGTTGCTCAAGTCCGGCGCTCAGGGTTTCATAAGGAAACCCTTCGACGTCGCCGAGCTCACCGACAAAATCACGGCGGCCCTGCAGTTGAAGTGAAGCGGTGGATTCATCGCGGGTGATGCCCAGGGGAACAAGGAGCAATCTGTCATCGGTGGTCGATCAAAGACTGGAGCGACGGCATGCCGGATAAACCATCAAACACTGAGACCGCAGCCCGCCAGGTAGAGCTTGCCGTGGGTCGGCTTCATTCACTCTCGACGCTCCCGGGCATCGGGACGCAGTTATTCTCTCAGTTGCTCCGAGGTCAGCTTTCTCCATCGACGCTGGCTGACTTGGCCGAATCCGATCCGGCTCTGGCCGCCGGATTGCTCTCGCTCGCCGCTCGACAAGCTTTGGTCCCGTTCGATGCACGCTTTTCCCTTCGCCAGGCACTTGATAAACTTCCCCCGGACGAGATTCGCGATGCGGTGCTATCCATCAAAGTGGCGGCGCCTCGCGATCCCGAAGAATCGCTCAGAGCGGGATTGTGGCTCCACAGCCTCGCGGTCGCCTATTGTGCCAGCGACATCGCTGCGGAACTCGCGTTGCCTCAGGTCAATCGGGAGATGGCTTACTGGGCCGGACTATTGCACGATATTGGAAAGCTCGCTCTTCTCGACGCGATGCCGAAGAGTCTTGCCCGCATTTTCGAGCAGGCTGAATCGACGGAGCAGTGCTCTCGCGTTATCGAACGCGAGCAATTGGGTATCGAGCACACGGCGATAGGCAAGCACGTGGCTCAGCGGTGGGGTTTGCCCGATTTCGTTGTTTTGGCCGTCTGGCTCCACCACAGCGATACCGTGACAATCGCCCGCGATACGCCCGAGGCGTCAATAGCGGCGGTTGTGCAGTTGGCTGATTCGATTGCACGACAGTCCGGCATGGGTCACTCCGGCAGTTTCGACGCGCCCGAGCCAATAGAACCGCTGGCCGAGTACCTGGAAATAGACGTCGAGCGATTGCAGGACATCCACCAAAATCTCCTGACGGCGGTCGAGGAAAGATCCAGGGTTCTGGGGCTGGATATGCCGAACGCCGCCTCCGAGTACGCCGAGGCGGTCCATTCCGCTGCGGGTCGATTTGCCCGCCAGCAGGCCGAACTGTCCGAGGAAAATCGCCAGCTCAAAAGTGCGTCAAGTCACCTCGATTTTGTGGCCGATTTTCTGCTCGGGGTAAGCTCAACGGCTACCGCACTCGATGTTGCGGAGGACTTTGCCGTTCGCTGGCAAAAATTCTACCAGACGGGCATGGTCTGTCTGTATTTGGCACCGCCGGCCGCCCATGAAACGTTTGAAGCCGTCCTCGTGGAAAACC
>CAYZAH010000028.1:0-14986 GCA_964475805.1 uncultured Pirellulales bacterium
TTTGGCCTCCAAGCTGAAAGAGGCCGGCGGAGAGATCAACAAAGAAGGTGAGATCGACCTCAGTAATCTCAAGGAGGGAATGAAAGGCGTGTTTGGCTTCTCGGTCAAGACGGCGGTCGGAGGCAAACCCGTCGTTGAATCGTTCGGAAACGTCAGGAAGTCCGCTCAAGGGCCAACCGTCGAAGAGGAAAGAGAGCCTCTGACGGACGTCTTCGATGAGGACGAAGAGATTCGAGTCTACGCCGAAATGCCGGGTGTCAAACAGGAGGATATCAAGCTGGATCTTAAAGAGGATATTCTGGATATCTCGGCACAGACGGGAGATCGAAAGTATCATAAGGAAATTCTCCTACCGACGAAGGTACTAGCTGAGACCATGATTTCCTCTTACAGCAACGGCGTCTTAGAGATCAAAGTGAAAAAGTGAATGGTATTGAAAGGGCCGGTGGCATGAAGCAATTCAAGGTAAAGGAGGCGTTACCCAAAGACGTCGGAAGGGTCATTGCCAGGATAGACCCGGGTGACATGAGAGGTATGGACCTGGAAGTCGGCCAGATCATACGGATAGAAGGCAAAAGGAAGACCGTCGCCAAGGTCATGCCCTGTTACGCCGAAGACCGGGGCAAAGGGATCGTACAGATCGATGGTATCACGCGCGAGAACGCGAAAGTCGGCCTGGACGAGAAGGTGACAATCGAGAAGGTCGAAAGTAAGCAAGCCAGAAAGATAACGCTCTCTCCGCTGACCGCCACGGGCACGCTTCAAAAAGACAAAGACGCGCAGTACATCGGCTCTCTCATAGAAGGTCTGCCTCTGACCTCCGGCGATAAGATAAGAGCACACTTGTTCGGCGCCAAAACGTGCGACTTTATGGTCGAGGAGACCATCCCCGGCAGCGTAGTCACCGTCGGTCCCAACACCCTGATGAGAGTCAAGTCGAAAGCGGGTAAGATCGAAAAGACCAAGATATCGTATGAAGACATAGGCGGCCTCGGCACGCAGGTCCAACGGATCAGGGAGATGATCGAGCTGCCCCTGAAGTACCCCGAAGTCTTCGACAGACTGGGTATTGAAGCGCCCAAAGGCGTCTTCATGTACGGTCCGCCCGGCACAGGCAAGACTCTGACCGCCCGGGCGGTCGCCAATGAAACGGACGCTTATTTTGTCAGCATAAGCGGCCCTGAGATCATGGGCAAATTCTACGGCGAGTCTGAGGCTCGCTTGCGAAGTGTCTTCGAGGATGCCCAGAAACACGCACCGGCTATCATTTTCATCGACGAGATCGATGCCATTGCTCCCAAGCGAGAAGACATGGGCGGCGAAAAGCAGGTCGAACGGCGCGTTGTCGCTCAGCTTCTCGCCTTGTTAGATGGCCTGGAGTCACGAGGCCACGTCATCGTCATCGGCGCGACGAACATCCCCAACACGATTGACCCGGCGTTAAGAAGGCCGGGCCGGTTCGATAGAGAAATCTCCATCCCGATACCCGACAAATACGGCCGGTTGGAAATCATGGAGATCCACACGCGGGGTATGCCCTTAGCGAAAGACGTTGATTTGAAGAAATTGGCCGAGATTACTCACGGCTTCGTAGGGGCGGACTCGGAGGCACTGGCCCGGGAGGCGGCCATGTCGGCCTTGCGAAAAATCTTGCCGAAGATCGATTTTGAGCTGTCCGACATCCCGTATGAGACCCTGCTCAAATTAGAGATCACGATGGATAACTTCCTTGAAGCAATGAAGGAGATCGAGCCGTCCGCCATAAGGGAGGTGTTTGTGGAGGTGCCCGATGTGAAATGGTCCGACGTGGGCGGTCTCGGAGAGATCAAGGAGGAACTGAGAGAAGCCATAGAATGGCCGCTCAAATACCCGGATGTTTTTCAAAAGGCTGGCACAAATCCGCCGAAAGGCATTCTGCTCCACGGCAAACCGGGAACGGGCAAAACACTGCTGGCCAAGGCGGCGGCGAATGAGAGCGGCGTCAATTTCATCTCCATTAAAGGCCCACAGCTCATCAGCCGGTACGTCGGGGAATCGGAACGGGGCGTAAGAGAGACATTCAAGAAGGCCAAGCACGCGGCGCCAACCATCCTCTTCTTCGATGAGATAGAGAGCCTCGTGCCCGAGAGGGGTTCGAGCTCGACGGATGCCCACGTGACCGAGAGAGTCATCAGCCAGTTCCTGACCGAAATGGACGGGATCGAAGAACTCAAAGGCGTTATTGTCCTCGCGGCCACAAACAGGCTGGACCTGGTCGATCCCGCGATTCTGCGAAGCGGCCGATTCGACCTGATCTTCGAGCTGCCCATGCCCGACCGGGGGACACGCGAAGACATCCTCAAGATACATACGAAGAACAAACCACTGGCCTCGAACGTCGATCTGAGCAGGCTGGCCGAGGACACGGAGGGCCGAAGCGGCTCCGACATCGAGTTCATCTGTCGCAAGGCGTCCATGTTCGCCGTCAGAGAATACATCGAGCACCATTCCGCGGGAGATGAAATCCATGCGAATGGGGATCTCAGAGTCTCCAAGGCGCATTTCATGTGCGCTCTGCAAATGCTGAAAGGGCAAAACGGAAGAAGCACAATAAAGGAGAGGCATCATGCTCAAGCTTGTTGAAAAAGTCAGGGACTCATCCACCGTGAGCAATAGAGGCAAATATATCTACGGCGTCATAAACTGTGAGGTCGAGAAGACCTTTGACCTGGACGTAATGGTGGATTCTGAGGACGTGTATCCGCACAGACGTCCCGTAGAGGTTTTGGAAAATAGCGAGAAGTCTGCATACGCCTATACCGTGTCTTTCCGGGACATAGCCGCCGTAGTGAGAGAATCGGAAATCGTCGATTACAGCCACATGCCTAAGGAGACCCTCGCCAGATTGCTTGTGAGCCATCAGCAGTTGATCGAAAAAGTCATGATCGAACACACCATCATCCCGATGAAGCTGGGAACCTTCGCCGAGGGTGACCTGGAAGTCGAGCGAATCCTGACCAGGGGATACAGAACGATCAAAGACATCTTCGAGAGGGTGCGGGATACTGTGGAGATCGACGTCGTTGCGACACTGGGAGATTTCAAGGCCTTTCTGGCGGAGATTTCCGAAGAGGATGAGATCCGCACGCTCAAGCAATCGCTTCTGAGCAAGGGAAGCAGCGTAACGGTGGACGATCAGTTGAAGGTAGGTGTGCTGGTCAAGAGGTATTGCGACCGAATCAAGGCCGACTACGCGGAGCAAATCCAGACGGTTCTGAATGAGGTCTCTGAGGATTTCAGGGCCCACGACCTCATGGATGACAAGATGGTGCTCAATACCGCGTTTCTCTTGAGTCGTGATAGACAAGCTGACTTCGAGCGGAGAGTTGAACAGATCGATGAGGGATTCGAGGGGAAGCTGAATTTTCGATGCGTCGGTCCGTTGCCGCCCTATAGTTTCTATACGCTCGAAATCAGCAGGCCGCAATTCGAGCAGATCGACTGGGCCAGGGAGCGGTTAGGCCTTGAGCGTGGTTTTGTGACGGCCGAAGATATCAAAAAAGCCCATCGAAAATCCGCCCTTGCCTCCCATCCAGACAAACATCGCGGCACGCCGAATATCGAGAAGAAATTTGATGAGACCGCGAAAGCCTACAAAATTCTCTTGGATTACTACAGAGCGTCCCGCCAGACGGAACAGAGCCGAGGTTGTTGCCTCGACAGGGAGGCCTTTGAGGAGGACGCCGTATTAGTGACAACGGCACGGTGACATGAAAAAAGAAGGTAAGTATATCTATTGCATCATCGAGACGACGCAGGAACGCCATTTCGGTCCCATCGGAATCGGTGAACGCGGCGACGAGGTCCTGACGGTCGGGTACGACGATCTGAGCATGGTCGTGAGCAGCCATCCCTTGGCCAAAATCACCGCAAACAAGGACAACATGCTGGCTCATCAGAAAGTGATCGAACAGGTTATGCAGGAATATGACGGCATCCTTCCCGTTCGGTTCGGAACGATTGCCTCAAGCGCCGATGAGGTCCGGAATCTGCTCGACAGACGGCGCAGAGAATTCCAGACCGCCCTGCGAGACATGGACCACAAGATAGAGCTGGGTGTCAAAGGCTTGTGGAAGAATATGGAGGCGATCTTCGAGGAGATCGTGCGAGAAAACAAACAAATAAGCTGTTTGAAAAGGACTATCAAAGAGCAGAACGAAGAGGACTCTCAGGCGAGAATGAGTGTCGGGCGGCTCGTTAAACAGGCGCTGGATGAGAAGAAAGAGAGAGAAGCGGAAGACACTGTCGACCGGCTCCGAAGGACATCCATCGAGTACAAACTCAACGATACGATAGGCGACGAGATGTTCATGAACGCCGCTTTTCTGACGGACAAGGGAAGGGAAAAGGAGTTCGACAACATTATGGATGATTTGAGCATCGAATTCGAGGACAGGGTGGAGTTTCTGTACGCCGGGCCACTGCCGGCGTTTAACTTCGTCAACATTGCCATTTATCCGGAAGAATGGGAGAAGTAGCGATGGAAACAGCCCTGAAAGAAGGTAAATACATCTATTGCATCATCGACTCAGATCAGCCTCAGTCGTTCGGCCCGCTGGGAATCGGCGGACGGGGCGACGACTTGTATACGATTTGTTTTGACGACATTTCAGCCGTAGTCAGCGATGCCCCGATCAAGAAATACAGGGTCTCGCGGGAGAATTCGTTGACTCACGAAAGGGCGATTGAGACAGCGATGACGAGACACACCGCCTTGCCCGTCAGGTTCGCAACGGTGGCTGAAGACCGGGACAAGGTCAAGCGGATACTGGAATGCGAGCACGACAAGTTCGCGAAGATGTTGAGCAACGTCAGAGACAAAACAGAGCTTGGCCTCAAGGCAGTGTTCAAAGAAAAGGCCGTGTACGAGGACATCCTGGAGAAATACGGAAACATCAGGCTGTTGAAAGAAAGACTTGCAACACTTAGTCCTGAAACGTCTCACTACCAGCGCGTCCAGGTTGGCAGGATGGTTGAGGAGGCCTTGCAGAGAGAGAAACAAATCATCGAAACAGAGATTTTGGATACTCTCAAACCGCTGGCGGTCGAGGTCAAGATCAATGATACCTACGGTGAGCTGATGATTGTCAACGCCGCTTTCTTCGTGGAGAAGGAAAATGAAACTGATTTTGACAGGCAGGTTCAGAAGCTCGACGAGCGATACGGAGAAAAAGTGACGTTCAAATACGTAGGGCCTTTGCCGCCTTTTAACTTCGTGGACATCAGAATAAATACCGAGGATTACTGAGCGTGTTTTTGCTTGATAGTCTGCTTTTGGCGCCACTCAAGGGAGTGGTCTGGATGGGGCAGAAGCTCGGTGACATGGCCCAGAAGGAGTTGTGCGACGAGGGGCGCATCAAGGAGGAGCTGATGCGATTGCAGCTTCAGCTTGAGATGGATGAGATAACCGAACAAGAGTACGATCGGAGAGAAGAGGAGCTTCTGGATCGCCTGGACGCTCTGACAAACGCCAACGACGAGGAGACATAAAAGATGACCGGCATAGAAGACGCGAAAAACGCGACCGCGGAGTTCCTGAAAAGGGCTCTTGGTGTGCAGGACGTGAAGGTGATTGGAGCGACAAAAGTTGACAACGAGTGGCACGTCGAGGCCGAAGTCTATGAAGAGAATTCTTTCTTAAAGACGCTCGGGTTGCCCACGAGAGTCCAGGACCGGAATATTTATGAAGTCAAGCTCAGCGATGATCTGGAGATCGAATCCTACGAGCGTCAGGGCCATACATTGACGACAGGCTAATACACCGGAGGTATGACGATGACGGGACAAACATATCTTACCTACTTGTATTGTGTGGCGAACGGGCAGCCGAAACTGGAAGAAATAAAGGCCTTGTCGAGTGATACGTATTGTCTTTCTCACAACGGTCTCTATGCCGTGGCTGGCAAAGTGGAACCCGATGAATTCAGCGAGGAAGGTCTGAAAAGAAACATGAATGACATCGACTGGGTTAGGTATATGGTGGGCACGCATGAAAAGATAGTAGAACGGATTGCGATGCACGCCGACATCATCCCCTTTAGGTTTGGGACGCTATTCAACACGGACGGCAGCCTTCAGGCAATGCTCGAACAGTACGGAGAGGAGTTCAGAGCGATCCTGCACAGGCTCGCGGGCAAACAGGAATGGGGCCTCAAGATCTACTGTAATCCGGCTAAAGCGAAAGCCGGCCCATTCGACCATCAGGCGCAAATCCTCGCGATAGAAGATGAAATCAAACGCTCTCCGGCTGGCAAGGCTTATTTCCTCAAGAAGAAGAAAGAAACGGTGATTCGAGAGACATTCGATGAGAAGATCGGCGAATGTGGTCGGGAGAGTTTCGAGACATTGAAGGATCTGAGCGCTGAAGCCCGCTTGACCAGGCTGTTGCCCAAGGAGGTAACCGAGCGGGAAGACGAGATGGTTTTGAACGCCGTCTTTTTGGTCGACAAGGTCCGGACGGATGATTTCCTCGATACGACGCGCACCTTGAAAGAACGCTACGAAAGCGACGGACTCCTCATTGACTGTACCGGCCCGTGGCCACCCTACAATTTCTGCGGTCCTTCAAAAACCGAAAAGGCAACGTCGTATGAATAACGTCGTGCGAGAATCAAAGGATGTAACTCTGCTGGAGGTTTTGGACCGAGTCCTCGACAAAGGAGTGGTCATATCAGGAGATATGGTGATCTCCGTCGCGGACGTGGACCTTATCTACCTGGGACTCAAGGTTTTGCTGAGCTCGGTGGAAACGATGGAAACACTGAGAGGCTCGCCTTTTGTCGGGCCGATGCAGGAGGCGAATTAGCAGTGAAACTCTATTTGTACGGCATAATAGATTCCAGTCTTGCGATCCATAATGCAATATGCGGCGCGAAAGGTCCAAGCGTCCACAACGTACCTTACCGTGACATAGGGGTGGTCGTACGTGATATTGGCCGGTCGGTCCGGGAAGCGACTGAAATCGACGTCTTGGAACACGAAGCAGTGGTGGAAAGGCTCATGGCCCACTTCACGGTCTTGCCCATGAGATTTCGGACTGTTGTGGATCACAGAGATAACGTCATTTCGATTATGCGGAGCGACTATGAGGGGTTCAAGAACAATCTGGAAGGAGTGCGCAACAAGCTTGAGTTTGGTATCAAGGTCATCTGGCACGCGGATAGAATAAGAGAAGACATGGTCAAAGCTCTTGGGGACGGCACGCAGGAAATTGCGGGGTCGTCTCCATCGACTGGCAAAAGATTCATGCAGAAGAAATTTGAAGAGAACAGAATAGACAGAGCCTTCAGCACAAAGGCTGACCATCTCGTCAGGGCGGTGGACGTGGTTATTGGCAAGTTCGCCGCGGAAAAGAGACTTAGCAAATTGAAAACGGCGAAATTGCTCTTGGATGCCGTTTATCTTGTGGAACGATCCAGGAAGGGCAGTTTCGTGGAGGCATTTGGGCACGTGAAGGACGCCTATCCGGATCTTAAATTTCTGTTGAGCGGCCCGTGGCCGGCGTACAACTTTGTGGTCTCGCCCGAGCGGTCCGGCCGGCACGGAACATTTGAACAAGCCGGCTTTCTCAGTGCAGTCGCCGGACGCGAAATTCTGGCGGGAATGGATAGCCTATGATGACAAATGGAGTCGTAGAAACGGATTCGCCGGAAGAGTTCGCCGATCAAATACAGAAATGCAGAAACGCTCTTCCGGCTAAATTGGACGCAAATCCCAAAAACGTGGAAAAGGGTCTGGCCAAGCTCGTGTTGACGCTGGTGGAACTGATACGAAAGCTGTTGGAAAAACAGGCGATCAGAAGAATGGAAGCCGGCTCTCTCTGTGAAGAAGAGATAGAAAGAGTGGGCCAAACGCTGATGAAGCTGGAAGACAAAATGGATGAATTGAAGCAGCTTTTCGGACTCGAAGACGAGGACCTGAATCTGAACCTGGGACCGTTAGGTGATCTGATGTGACGCCGGCGTGATTGACGGAGAAGCAAGCCATGACTGAACAGAAAATGATGCACCCGACTGAGGCGACCAACCTGGCCGATATCCTGGAGAGGGTGCTGGACAAAGGAATTGTCATCGCCGGAGACATCAAGGTTCAAATTGCGGATATTGACCTTCTCAGTATCAAGATCCGGCTCCTGGTCGCCTCGGTGGACAAGGCGCTGGAGATGGGCATCAATTGGTGGCAGCAGGATTCATACCTTTCCACACAAACGAAGAAGACGGATATGGAACAAGAGAGCCGGGAGCTCAAGAGACGATTGGAACGTAATGAAGAGCTTAAGAGGCGGGTGGAACGTGCCGAGGCCAAGGTGAGCTAAAGAGGGCTTTATGAGAACACTAATCTATGTCCCAGTGATTCATACGAGCGCCGACCTGGGCTCCATAGCGAAACACGTCGCCCAGAGAGGTATCGCTGATTTAGGACAGGAACTCTGGGAAAAGCATCGAAGGACCGTCGATGGCTTCTGGAATGTGGTATCCGACTACTTCGACTCGATGGACGTAAACGGAGTGAAGATATATCAGGACGGCATGGTGGCCGAGGACGAGGTCGGCAGGAAGATAGTTGAAGATACGGCCAAAGCCGGAAGTCAAAACTATCAGTTGATCCTAAGGCTTCTCGATAGGGGAGCGGTTCTCGTGAAGACCGAGGATTTCGCTCTGGTTAAGAAAGAGTATGACAGGCTGCGAGCCATTACGCAAGCCAAATCAATCACGAAGAAGTTGATAGCTTTCATGGGGTATAAACTGGTCAAATCGATATTGCTGCGCAAGAGGGACACGTACATCGCCCGGAAGATAGACCAAACGCTCCGGCCTGGCGACAAGGCTATTCTATTCATCGGTGCCTTTCATGACGTAAAGAAGAGACTCGTGAAGGACATTGAAGTACAAGAAGTCAAAGATGCCATTAAGGTCAGAAAATACCAGACGATGTTACCCTTTTGCCACAAGGACGGAAAGCAATTTGATGAGTTAGCTGACTATCTCATCTCAGAAACAACTTGATGCACGCACAGGATTAACAACCTCAGTGATTTTATTGATGGCATATCTCTTAATTGTGGCGAACAACGCGAGTACCGAACACCGCCGTCTCATCGGATAAGAGATCATCACGAGAGCCCCAAAAAGAAAAGGATACGACAATGGCAACAAGAATACTGGTTGCAGACAACCATACAGTGGTACGTGAAGGGATCTGTTCTCTGTTGGATAATGAGTGCAGCGTGGAGGTTGTGGACCAAGCGGCCGACGGTCGGATTGCAGTCCAACTCGCTCGGGAACTGCGCCCCGATATCATTATTACGTAGATTTCCATGCCCAACCTCAACGGTATGGAGACCACCCGGAAAATCATCCATGAATTATCCGATGTAAAGGTTATCGCTTTATCGGTACGTTCGGACAAGCACTCCGTGTGTGAAATGCTTACGACGTCGCAGGAGTCTCTTCGATATTGCTCCCCCAAAATAGCAGTCCATTGTGATCATTCCCAACGCAACCCAATGTCACTATTTTGTCTCTATGTCAGAACATTTCGGTGAAAATCCTCCGCGTCACAACCGCTGTCAAGCACAAAAAACGACGTTTTTCCACTTCATAGGTCTGGGAAACGTCCTTGTTGTCCGATCACCCTTCTGCAGTGGCTCTCGGGCCCATGGCCGCGGAAGACTATGTGTGGGGTTTACGCGTCAGCGACATGTAGGGAGTCACGGCGTCCGTAAAAGGGTGCCATCACTCCAAAGGGGTGGGAAAAGTTTATAATGGGGCCCTCTCTCGTATAGGCATAACCCTGCATGAACGATCCATATAGCCACTGGTGCGTTGTACTAAAAACACTCAACAAGACGATAGGCCGTACCGATCGACTTGACGCATAAACTCTGCGCCCACTCTCTTTGCTTGTGCGAACATGCTCACGCGGCCTTGCCGCTCTGCGACAGCAACTGCTCACCTTTTTCAGTGAGTCGAACGATCATGCGCCTCCCGGTGGCTGTACGCTCGAGGTGTTCGTCAATGAGGTTTGCTTCCAGCAGCCTGGCCTTCAGCTTCTGGCCTTGCCTGCCCGATAGACCCAGGCGCTTGTACCGGGCCGCCACACCGCTGTCGGGATCGTCGGCGACATCCTGCAAGAAGGCGA
Organism: uncultured Pirellulales bacterium; assembly: GCA_964475805.1. Lineage (GTDB taxonomy): Bacteria > Planctomycetota > Phycisphaerae > Sedimentisphaerales > Anaerobacaceae > JAFGTG01. The sequence goes on from CAYZAH010000028.1 coordinate 10,180, forward strand.
CGTCCGTCAGGTCTGAAGACTCGCCGGCGTCATCATCAGTGAGGCTCTCCTTCTCCGCCGCCTCATCGTCAGACAGCCCGCTCTCCTTATCGAATTGAGATACCTTATCCTTCATATACTGCCGGATTTGCTCGTCCGTCACACGGCCCTTTTGAATCTCAAATTCCGGGATCGAGATAAGGAACGGTCTGGGGATTCGGCCCTGGAGCTTGACCACCGCCTGGCCAACCTCCAGAGTCCCGAGGATGTCCTTGCCGCTATCCAGCAGCAGGCTCTGGGCCATGGCGTTGATGTCCGCCCGGTTGCTCATGCTCATACAGATTGTCGCATAGCTGTTGGCCAGGGCGAAACTCGACAGCTTGGACGGCATCTGGTCCAGGAGCACCAGGCTCACGCCAAACTCCCGGATCTCCCGATAGGTCGTGTCCATGACCGACTCGGAGCCCGTCAGCGAGGTCCGCTGCCCGCTCAAGATGTGATGGGCCTCCTCGATCAGGATGCACCGATCGAAACGCTCGCGTACGTTTTCCGCCATCTTCTTATGATGAAGGTAGAGCAGGCAGGCCTGGACAAAGAACGTCTTGTCCGCCTGTGAGAGGCCGTCGAGCTCGAGGATGACGTTGCCGTCCAGGATATGGTCGATGCTCCTGTTGCTGGAGGAATTGAGCAGATCACCCATCCCGCCGAAACATAAAGATGACAGCGCCCGCAGCGTCGAGGACAGCCAGCCCGACTCCCGGCCTCGGGTGTCCATCGTTCGGGCCTTCAGTAATACATCCTTGAACGTCGGCCAGCGCTGCACGAGATTCTCGTAGACGCCGGCCTCTTCGTAGACTGCATCCACCGCCTGCTGGAGCAGGAACAACACGCCATTACCCAGGCAGTAGGCGTGGGCGATGACCTCGTTGAGCTTCTTGAGCCACGTCTTGGGATCCGTCCCCGCCGGTGGGATCAGGGGATTGAACCGCAGCGGCGCGATGGTCCGGCCAATGGTATAAACCTCGACCTCGCCGAATTCCGGTCGGGTCAGAAGGTCGCGGTAGTTGCGCTTCCAGTCGAAAACCAGGAAGGGCTTTTGGTGCTGGACCAGGGTCCTTAGAATCGAAAAGCCGATATTCGTCTTGCCGCTGCCGGACCGGCCGACAATGGCCATGTGCTGAATCCATTCGTTCTCTCGAAGGCCGAATGGGTAGAGGTTCTTTCCCGAGTAGCTGACCTGGCCGATGGGATATATCCCTTCCGCCTGCCGGCGGGATGGCGGGATCAGGCCGGGCTCACTGTCGTCCAGGCCCTGCGGCAGATACTTCGCACAGAGCATCTCGATGTAGATTTCAAGCTGCTGCCTGCCCTCAGTATCCTCGGCGCAATAGGCGGCAAAGACCTCATCCATCCGGGTCCCGAGCACCGGCTTTAGCTTTCGGCACAACTGCCGGACGTATTCCAGCCTGCCGGCTTTACCCTCAAACATCTGACACCTCCACGCCGTAGAGCATGCCCTTTCGGCGCGTCGCCGCGCCGTACGCCGCGGCGCCCTCCAAGAGCTGCTGTCGGATCTCCGCACTGTCCTTCCAGAAGCTGACCTCCTCGTCGTCCCGCTGTCGCTCCAGCTCGATGATGAGCTTCTCCAGCTGCTGCTGCGACCTCCCCTCGCCGAGTGGAAAGTGCATCTTCAAAACGGAGAGTCGATCCAGGAAGTCCGTCAGGCGGTGGTCAATATCCCGCAGACGCTTGTTGTGCAAAAGGGCTCTTTCGTAAAGGACGTCCGCCAGGTGTCGCAGGCCGATCCTCTGCTGCCTGGCCTGGCTGCCGAAAACCCGCTCAGCCAGCGTCGCCTCTTGCGGGCCGGTGTAGGTAGACAGTGCTTCTTTCAAAAGGGCGTCATCGAGCGTGGACTTTTCAGAGTCGGTGCTCCGGGCCCACTGGCTCGATGGGCTGCACGGGTAGATGGGCGCCGTTCGTTCATCAGCGCCGTACCGACTATCATTGAAATGCGGTTCTCCAAGCGCGGTAATGATTTTGTAGTTCATGGTGTAATTGTAAAGTAGTAATGAAAGGATCGGAGGGTTTATAAATGTTCTCATTGCAGGGTGACCGATGAGCAAGAAGGCTGGCTACCAAACCAATCACCGGGGGGACGCCGAGGCCGGTGTGGGTCTGGAATAACCCTGGCCGCGGCGAGTCATAGAAAGAACACGCCGAGGGCCCGTCAACCGAGAATCGCCTTCGAGACGACACCGGCGGCAACCGACGCGAGCTCCTCGAGATGCAGGATTCGCAGCCCAACTAAACAGGCGCTCAACCACCAAAAACATGGCCAAAAACCTGACCGAGCGACTGTTCCGCTCAAGGAATGTTAATGTCGGTAATTTTGGAACGTAAAGTTTTATAGTGCAGATGGTTACGACAGTTGCGATTGTTCCCGTTCCAGGGGCTTTATCTTCTATTCCACACGGAACATTCGCATCCAAATTTGGAACTTACCCAAATTCACAGCACACACCACTCCCCGCGACCAACGGGAGCGGGGCAGGATATTGGGTCTCGCAGAGACCCCTATCTGCCCGAAGGGCTTCCAATAAATCCGGTCTCGCAGAGACCCTATCTGTCCCCGCAGGGGACTCCATCAATCTGACATCGAAGATGTCTTAACGGCCCCTTTGGGGCTCTGATAAATATGACTTCCACCGAAGTCGAAATGGCCTCGTTCGAGGCAAACACTCAAATCCAACATCAAAATTCTGCAAGAGTTCTTTCTGAATTCTTGGACAATCTTCCCATCCAGGACGCCCAAGCCGGAAAAGCTCAAATGGTTAGCTGAGCATTTTGCGAAGCGCCTTTTATACTTTTCGAGTCATTGGACGCAGGGCGTCTACACATTGGTGAAGCCCCGATACCTGAACGAGGTTCAGGTGAAAAGCGTGAAAGGTCATTCACCCAAAGCACAAGGCCTTTGACGCTGTTAGGGGCTTTGCACTTACTCTGGCAGTGGGACCACTGCCAAGCCACCCATGGCGGTGGAGCCAAGAAGCTCTAAAGCGTGTCTTTCCCACGCCGCAACTCGAAAGCACCTTTAGTGCTTCGTGGCCATGATTCCGTACCCGTGCCCCCACGGTTTCTCATACCCGATCGATCTGGATGACCGGCTCAATATCGCGGCACCCCGACCTTCCGGTAGAACTCCCTGACCCGTGCCATTTCCTCTTCGATTTCCAGCACGCCGATCGATCGCACCATTTCACCGACCGTGATCCCCGGATCATTGGACCAGAAGATGCCGAGATCCTCGTCTTCATAGTAGTGGAAACCTACTCTGTCCCCGTAAGCCTGCTTCAGCGCTTCTCCATTCCGCAACTTCGAACTCCAAGGAAGAATGGCGTAACTGAGGTCGAGTTCCTCCACCAGGATACTCTGCGGCGGCGTAATCTGTGCCGCAATTTTGCCCGTCGGTTCGAAGATCGAGGCATTATGTCGCCACGTGCTGGAGACGATGTAGCAACGTTGCTGCCAGGCTCGGAACGCCGGTTGGGAGGTCTGTGGCGATTGGGTTGGCCAGGCGATCAGCTCCGCCCCCCGGCGCGCCAGTTCCGCCCAGCCGTCCGCAAAGTCCATGTCGTAGCAGATCTGGATCCCCAGCTTGCCGAAGTCGCAATTGAAGACCGGCAGCGCGTCACCGGGAGTAGCACCGCCCTCCATCGTTCCGCGATCCAGCGAGACGACCAGGTGTATTTTGCGGTAGATTCCTACCACTTCGCCCTGGCGCCCGACCAAGATGGCCGCGTTCGAGCACAATTTCTTCTCTGGTGAGTCCAGCAAATAGGTCGGAACCACAATATAACAATTGTGCTCCCGTGCCTTCCCGGAGAACACTTCCTGCACCGGCCCATCGAAGGGGACCGAGCGCGCCAAGGCATCCTTCCCCGCTTCGCCCGTGATCGCCGTTTCAGGCAGCACCGCGAGATCCAAACCACGGCCGTACTTCTTTCTCGCCTGGGCCGCCATCTGGTCCACGATTCCCGCCAATTGCTCAAGACGGTTCTGGAGACCGGGATAAGACCCCCAAAAAGCTTGCATAGCCGTGCCGACAATCACCTTGCGGGAGGGCCGGTTGGACGTGCTCTTGACCCCCACCTCACCGTCGGCGGCCCTCAACCCAGTAGCGTCGAGAACCACCGCAACGCCCAGACCTGCCAAGAACGATCTTCTTTTCATTTGATGGTCTCCTATGCCGCCAATGTTGGTTGTCATTGATGAAGCCCCTATCCACCTTGAGCACAGACCGATGGCCTTCAATGCCTCGGCCGGAAATTCAGCCTCCCTTCAGCCGTGTCTCATACAACGCGTCTGTCTATGATCCAGAGAACTTCCTCGGCCACGCGTCATAACTCGCTTCTGCACAGAGAGGACGAGAATCTCCCTCGCACGAGTCATGCCGACGTATACAACACGCGACTCCTCATTCATCAATATCTGCTCGCTCAGTTGCCTATGGAGGCGTCGGCCGAAAGCGCCAACTCATAGTGCAGAGTCCGGTCCTGGGACGGTTCGTCAAACGACGCCGGGTCGAGTTCGGGTGACGCCGGCTCCTTCCCCACTCCTACGAGGCCAATCGGGTGCCGGCCCCCGATAAAATAGTTCTCAATGGCAAATCGCACTGACGGCAGCATGCCCGCCGGGTCCAGGATGGACTGCGCCACGATGTAGTCCCCTCGGGCCAAATCCTCCGGCATTACGAAAGAGACACTGACATCATAAGTCTCGGCCTCGATATCGTACCGCCTGTTCTTACTGTTCCACCGATCCCCCGGTA
>CAYZAH010000029.1:0-14980 GCA_964475805.1 uncultured Pirellulales bacterium
CGCTTGCCAGCCGGTCTACCCGCGCCACTCTTCCTTCAAGATGCCGCGGAAAGAGCTGCAAATGGAACTGCAAATATCATAAGAGGCGCTTGGAATTGGCTGTAAAGGATCACGAGGGACGTACCTTGTTTTCCTTGAGGGTCTGTTGAAATCTCTTGAGGTCTTCGGTTCCCTTCTGCCAGTATTCGATCTGCTCCTGAAGCGATTTTCCCTCCAGTCGCTTCAGGACCTGTTTGGCTCCCTCCCGTTTCATGCGGACGCAATCAAACGTCTTCGTCTTCATGCCCAATGACCTCCAACGGGGAGTATATGGCGATATCCTGGTAGCCGTGCAGTCTGTTCACGGCACTGTATTTTGGAATCTTCTGGAAATTGACGATATGCCGAAAGTTCCAACTGACGATCATGGACGCTCCGGATACGGTCGCCACAGCAACATGCAACGCATCGGTGGCGAATCGCTCGCTGACAATGCCCGCGCCGAGATACGCCCGCTGCAACTCGACCGCTTCGGCGGTCACTGGCGCGATGTCGGCGATGGGCAACATTTCCTCAAAGAGTTGGCGAACGGTTTGCGGGGCTGCCGCGATTTCCTGCCTGACCAACTCAGAGGTGATCAGGACAAATCTGCCCGCTGTGATAGCTTCAACCAGTCTTTCACTGGCGTCTCTGAACTCATCGTCGAATGCTCCGCCGAACACAGATGTGTCCGCGTATACTGAAATGGTCCTTCGCGTCTCCATATTGCATATTATAATGATAAAGCGACGCTCGAACAAACGGAAAACGCGACTGTGTGAAACCGGGCAGAAGTAGGTCTGCGGCTGATTCAGGTGTCGGATTGCAGCAATTGTCTTTGACTTCAATGTAGCGTTGGGGTAACCTTCGGCGACCATGAAGAGGTTGCTGACATCTTGTTTTGGTCTTGGGCGGCTGCCGGGGGCGCCGGGGACGTGGGGGTCGGTGCCGGTAGCCATCTTGTTCGGCCTCCTGGGGTGCTTCCATGCCTCGCCCACCACAATACTCATCGTCATGGCGGCTGTCGTGCTGGTAAGCTCGGTAGTCTGCGTGGCATACGCGCCGGCTGCTATCGCGGCGACGGGTAAAGACGATCCGCGCGAGGTGGTCGTGGACGAGGTAGCCGGGCAAGCCGTCACATTTCTGATCAGTCCCTTTTTGGCTATAGGGTCGGCGCCGGCCGGTCAGGTCTGGCTCGTGGCCGCCGGGGGCTTTGCGCTCTTTAGAATTTTCGATATCACCAAGCCCTGGCCCATACGAAAACTTGAAACTTTACCCAAGGGATGGGGCATTCTTGCCGATGATCTATTAGCAGGCGTCTACGCGTGGATTGTTCTGCAAGTCTGCATATGGGTATTTCAAACTTGACTGTTGACAACCGAACATGACCCCTGCCGTCGATAGTCAATATTAAAGAGAGCCAGGATGGCAAAAGACTATTCCGTCGAGGTGTGCGGAGAACTCGAGGCCGGCGTTCGAGCGGCAAATCTATATCGTCCGATACGCGTCAGCCGGTATGACGCCGGAACGGAGCTAAGCTACGACGTCAACGGCGTCGGGCACGGGCAAAAGGCACGTGTCCATCTGACCGTTGAGAAGTTCGTAGGCGGAGGGTTTGCCGGGCAGGTGTATCGCGTCAAGACGACGGCCATCGAGGGCAAAATCGAGGGGCTTGAAGTCGGGCAAATCTACGGTTTGAAAATATTGATCCCGCCATCTGGTTTTTCTCGGACCTTTCGCAATCTACTATATTTCATCGGCTTTCAGGCGCCGTTTCAGCAACAGGTGAACCCGGCGGCGGCACAGGCCGGGGCACTCTGGCAAAAGCTCATCCGGCGAGGAGCAGGAATTCGATTCGGTGACGAAAACACAGTCGTCGATATTTACGGCACTTTCGTGGACGAAAAGCAAGGCAGTTGCGGCGAGCTGCGCGAGTGGGTCGAGGGCCGGACATGGCGGCTCGAGGTCGATGACCGGATGGACTTGCTCCGGCAGTGGCAACATGGCGAGAAGCCCTCTTGTTCTGAAAAAAGGGACAGTCAGCTTTCTAAACGACAGAAAGCAGACAGTCCCCTGGGGTCGCCGGAATATCGGGCCAAGCGAAGATTCATGCACGAGTTCGTCGAGCTTCTGTATGACATGGGAGCATACGAGTTTGCCCGGCAGTACGAGTGGTCCACGTGCAAGAGCCAGCCGAACGCCCTCAAACGAGAAGAGACAAAAGACGACCCGTCCGGCGGATTGGTCGCGGTGGACTTTCGAGCCGGCCTGACACTTCTGCCGTTTCTGCCGATGAGCCCGGGCGACTTCAAATTGATCGCAAAAGGACTGATGCGCGGCTCCATCGTACAGTTCGACCGGGGCGACTTAGCGAAGCTGGAGGCCTTCGTCGAGACGTATCCTGACGAGTTCGCCGACATGCAGGAGACACTGGAGGAGTTGAAGATCGCCGAGCAGCTCTATCGGGACGGCATCCCGGACATTACCCACAATCACATAAGGTTGCTCTACAGCCGGAAGCTCTGGTCCACGATGCTCAGCGGCGCGGTCACCGGGTGGAAAGTACGGAATCTCGTCGATGATGAGCACGAGCGAAGATTTCGCAGCAGCAGAGTTTCGACGCTTCTGTTCTTTATCGTTGGGCTGGTTCCATTTCTTGGCAAATTTGTCCGCCGGATCTGGGCGCGAGCGGACTGGCGCAAACACTACGCGACAATGTTGACGAGCGGCGATTATCTTCGCCGAGCCTTACGGGCACGAATGACCGAGAAAATCATCACCTGGCATAGAGATGGACGCGTAAACGCACAGAAAGCTCTTAGCCTCACGACAGCGACTTGGCCGTTCTTTTATCATCTGCCTTTGTCTGTTCTACCCGCCGGTTTGCACAGGCTTCTGACAGATTGGAATCATGCGAAGGAGCGTTTGGCGTACTATCTGATTCGCCCGGTTCGACTGTATTTCAACGCGGAGTCGCGCCAGCAATGGTTGCTCGAGATGATGTCGGAGGGGCAAAGGAAACACATGCTCAGCGACGAGGACGCGACCATCATTCTCTCTCAGATCAATGAACCGTTCATACAGAAGTACCTCAAGAGCCTGGCTGTGCACGTCTGCACGCTGCCGGTCACTCAAGTCGTCTCGGTGCTGATTGCCATTATCTTCGTGCTTACGCACCCGGACATGCCGCGTGCGGAAGCGTGGGGTATCGGTCTCGGCATCATCGCCTTGTTTCAGGTCGTCCCGGTCTCCCCGGGCTCGTTGACTCGCGGGCTCTACGTCCTGTACCTGGTCATTAGAGAATGGAATTTCAAGGACTACAACATCGCCGTGTTCCTCGGGTTCTTCAAATACGTGGGCTACCTGGCTTTCCCGATTCAAATGACCTATCGGTACCCCGCGCTGGCGAGATTCATGGCCGCCCACTGGTCCACGGAAGCGGTGCACGCGGTACCCGTATTTGGTGAGCGCGGCGCGTTGCTGGAGCACTGGGTCTTTTGCCTGTTCTACAACTGGCCACTGACCATCCGGCGCCGAATGCAAAAACGCGCCGAAGCCCGGACCCGCCTGAGACCCCGCTACTGGCACGTCGTCGTGTGTGCGGTGGCCGCGGCGGGACTCTTCACCTTGGCCACCTTCGTTTACCGGCAAGACGCCGGGGCTTCACCCGGATCGAGCCTGCTCTGGTGGCTAAGTGTCTTTGCACCTTTGGTGCTCACCTGCGGTGCGGTGGTCACTTTGGGCTGTGGCGGAGCCTCCCTGGTCAAGCGCATTGCCGCGGCGGCGGCCTATGGCGTCCTGGCCAGCGCGTTCTATGCGATCGTTTCGGAACTCGTCGGCTGCGACGGTTACATCCTTTCCGATACCATCTGGCGAATGTTCTTCTTCGCCATCCTCTCAACAATTGGGGCGCTAATCACAGAAATAAAACTCCCCGAGCAGCCTTAGTTTATTTGTTGCATCGAGCTTGAATCTGTGCGAGAATCCACGTCGCGCCGAAGTGTTTTTGAGCGGATCCACGGTTCGATAGAAAAAAGCTGGAAAAAAAAGTGCTCGGACGTATAATGGGAGTTTAATCGGTTGGGCGGCCCGTCAAACTCATAGAGTATGGAAGGGATTGGCCGGGCTGGTTGTTGAAACAGAAATTTTTTGGTAAAGACCTTGGGGAGGTGCTCGCGAGCGTCTGCTCTGGAGGATTTTTTTGCCATGGCGCCAAATAGCTACGGTTCGCTCTGTGATGATTTTTACCTCGATATGTACATCAATACCGAGTTGGATCTCCCTACGGAGCGGGATACGCTTCTGACGTTTTTCGAGCGGATACGCAGGCAGTTTCCGTCGATGGGTAACTTCTATCGCCGGGGGAACAATGAGTATTGCCTGGAAGAGGACCGTCGCCGCGGTCAGTACCGGTGGGTTAGTCTGGAACTGGACCGTATCGGCTCCGGCGTCGCCAATCCTTCGGACCTCGATGAGGTCTATAGTCAGGACAGGCTGGTCCTCGAACTGATCCCCTACATGCTGAGTGTCAGTCATCTCGACATCGACTCGCTGGACGTGACCTTCGCGATGGACTTCGACTATGCGGGAAGCCACGATGAGGTCATCGCCGAAGCGCTGCTGGGCCAGAGCGCCCTGGCCTGCCTACTCGACGTGCCCGGCGTGCGGCCCATCGGCTGTTCGCCAGCCATGGTCGTGGCGTTATCCGAGGATGACCGCACACAGGGGAGGATCAGCGTCGAGTCCAAGACAAGCGTTTACGAGCCGGGTAAGAAAGAACAGGAAGACGATGACGCTATCAGCCTGTCGATGACGATCCGCCAGTATCCGAAAGCTGACGAGAAGTTCGATCCATTAGTCTCTTTCGACAACCAATGCAGGTTGGCACAGGAGATGATGATTGATAAGATTGTGCCGTGTTTCGTTCAGCCTCTGGTTGAGACGATCGCACAAAAGCGACTCATATAGGTTCCGCCAAGGGCTTTTTCTCTGTGGCTATCGAAGCGCCGACAAGCAGATTCAAAAAGACAAATCTTATGATCTATATCGCCTTGTGCGTGGGTCTGGCGGCTTGGTTTGCGTATGACGGCTATCTCAACGAGAGTTTCAAACAAAAACAGACGAGCGATAACGGCCAGCCGAACGCGACATTGGTCATCAATCAGAAAGCTCCGCCTTTTCTCCTTGGCGCGGCGGCTCTTTTCGGCGCGTATCTTTTCATGATAAAAGACAAGAAGCTTGTCGCCGACGACCACGAACTCGTCATTAGCAGCAAGAAAATAATCCCGTACGATTCTATTGAGAAGATTGACAAGACTTACTTCGAGAAACGAGGCTATTTCATCGTTACTTACATCAACCAAGACGGCAAAGAGGTCAATCTGAGAATCAGCGACAAGAAATACGATAACCTGGGCCTTGTTTTGGATCATCTGGTGGCCAAGATCAGTTGAGCGGCATCAAGGCAAACCATAACCTCCCTGGACGTTGAGATTGAAAGGACCAGGCACAAATGAATCATTGCGTTGTCGGATTGCAGTGGGGTGATGAAGGCAAAGGCAAAATTGTCGATATCCTGGCCGAGCACAGCGATATCGTCGTACGCTACAGCGGCGGGGCCAACGCCGGCCATACGGTGATCGTCGGCGATACGCGGTTCGCCCTGCATTTGCTTCCCAGTGGCTGCGTCCGGCCCGAAACCGCTTGCGTCATCACAAACGGCGTGGTCGTCGATCCCGACGTCTTGATCGACGGAATGGAAAAACTCGCCCAGGAAGGTCTTTCACTTGACGGAAGGCTTCTGATTAGCGAGAACGCCCACGTCGTTCTGGACTATCACAAGATCGAGGACCAGTTGCGCGAAGAGTCGCTCGGCAAGAACAAGCTCGGCACCACGATTCGTGGCATCGGGCCGTGCTACGCCGACAAAGTCGGCAGAAGCCACGCCGTCCGGATGGGCGATCTGAGAGACCTCGAAGCGCTCAAGACCAAGCTGCAGGCCGTCGTCGAATACAAGAACAAAGTCTTTGCGGCTCTTTACAACGCCAAGCCGATCAGCGCTGAGGTCATCTTTGAAAAATGTAAGACCTATGCCGACAAGCTCCTGCCCCACATTGCGGACACGACCGAGTATTTACATAAGTCGATCAGGGAACGCAAGTCCATCCTCTTCGAGGGGGCGCAGGGCACACTGCTGGACCTGGACCACGGCACGTTTCCGTATGTCACCAGCTCCAATTCGAGCTCGCTCGGTATGTCGGCCGGGTGCGGCGTGCCGGCCAAATACGTCGACGAATTCGTCGGCGTCGTCAAGGCTTACACCACCCGGGTCGGCGCCGGCCCGTTCCCTGTCGAACAGGACAACAACGTCGGCCAGTATATCCGCGACAAAGGCAACGAGTACGGCACCACGACCGGCCGGCCCCGCCGATGTGGCTGGTTCGACGCCGTCGCGGTATCGTATGGCGTGACCATCTGCGCGATCGACTCGGTGGCGATGCTTCACCTGGACACGCTCAGCGGCCTGAAGGAGCTCAACATTTGCAGAGCGTACAATATCAACGGCGAAGAAAAAACCTTCTTCCCGGCTAATACCGCCAGACTCGCACAGGCCCGGCCCGTCTACAAAACCGTGCCCGGCTGGGACGAGGATATCACCGAGGTCAAGGAATTCAGTGATCTGCCGGTGAATGCCAGGGATTACATTCAACAAATCGAAGAGCTCATCGGTAAACAGATTAGGATCATTGGAGTCGGTCCACGGCGAGACCAGACGCTATTTCGATGAAAAGCTGTGAAGAAAAACTCCAGGAAACGGCCCATCGCCTCGGATTGACCATCGAGCAGATGCCCCGCCATCTCGCGATCATCATGGACGGGAACGGCCGGTGGGCGCAGAGAAGATCGTTGCCCCGTATTCAAGGGCACCACCGGGGCGCCAAGACCGTTCAGAGCATCGCTCAACACTGCGTCGATTTCGGCATTCATTCGCTCACGTTGTATTCCTTTAGCATCGAGAACTGGAAACGACCTGAAGACGAAGTCAACGCCCTGATGCACCTCTACAGTGAGTATCTTGTCGGCATTCGGCCCACGCTGATGCGTAACAACGTACAATTAGTTCACCTCGGACGAATGGCGGGCCTTCCCCAGGCGGTACGCACGGAACTGGAGGCTACTCTGAATCTGACGAGCCCCAACACGGGCATGAAACTGGCGCTGGCATTGAACTACAGCGGCCGAGCAGAGCTCGTGGACGCGACCAGAGCCATCGCACGCCAGCACAAAGAAGGCACGCTCGATCTCAGCGATATCAACGAGGAATGTATCAGCCGGCATTTATATGGAGGGGGTCTGCCCGACCCGGACTTGTTGATACGCACTGCCAACGAGATGCGAATCAGCAACTTCCTGCTCTGGCAAATTTCATACAGCGAGTTCTACGTCACGAAAACAACCTGGCCGGACTTCAAAAAGTCCTCCCTCGAAAGAGCCATTCGCGATTACGCTAAACGTACCCGGCGCTTCGGAGCCGTCCAAACGGGTCCGAAGTGAGCCAACGCAAGCTATAAACGTCGGCTGCCCACGCCAAGAACGTTCATGTGAGTGAGAAGATGCTCAGACACAGGTTGCTTTTTGGGACTTTGATGACCGTAGGCTTTGTGGCTATCGTTGTCTTCGATGGTTGGCACGACGGTTCCATCACAAAATCGATCACCGATGATAAACCCGTACAAGGTGTCCTCTTTGCCATTCTCGTCGCCCTGTTAGCCGTTCCCTCGCAGATCGAATTGTCAAAGCTCGCGGCGACTAAGAAACTCAGGATATTCCTGCCCATTGCCATCGTCGCCTCCATCTTATTCGCCACCCAGAGCTTCTGGCGACAATTCGCGGAACCTGTGCCCGGTATGAGCTTTGCCCTACTGTCGAGCTTTGTATTGTTCGCCCTGGTTCTCTACCAGTACGCAAGTTATAAGACGTTCGGCGTCCTGGCCAATTGCGGGGCAAATTGTTTTGCTATCTGGTATTTGGGCCTGTTAAGCGGCTTTTGCGTAGCTATTCGAGTTGAATTCGGAACATGGCCTCTGCTTATGTTTGTTTTTGTTGTAAAATCCGCCGATATAGGAGCTTACACGTTTGGTAAGCTTTTCGGTCGGCATAAGTTCTCACCGAGGGTCAGCCCGGGCAAGACCTGGGAAGGCATGGGCGGGGCTTTTGTCGTGGCGGCTGTGGTCGCTGTTGGCTTCGCGATCAGTTGTGGTATAATGGCGTGGCCATCGGCCGTGCTCTTTGGCTTGTGTTTTGCCGTTATCGGTCAACTGGGCGATTTGACCGAATCGATGATCAAGCGGGACGCCGAACAGAAGGACTCGGCCCATAAAGTCCCGGGCTTCGGCGGCGTTCTGGATATCATCGATTCACTACTGATAGCGGCGCCGGTCGCCTACCTGTTCTTGAAGTGGACTCTTGTAAGAGGCTAACTTGGACGTAACGATACAACTGGAATCGACAAACAATCAGCTCGAATTGTTCGGGCCGGCCGACCAGTACCTTCGTCTCTTGCGCCAGTCGCTGGGAGTTCAGATCACCGCCCGCCAAAACAAACTGGTTGTCACGGGCAAGGACAAGGACGTCGAGAAAGCCGTCAGCGTCATCGACAGGATGCAGAAACACCTGCTCAAAGGTCGACCGCTCACGGCAGCGGACGTAACCGTGTTCATCGGGCGTCAGGACGCCGGTCAAGCTGAGGCCGAACGGACCCTCTCTGTTTATTCGGGCAAGAAGGTCATCAAGCCGACCACGGCCGGACAGCTCAAGTATATCGAAGCGATGGTGTCCAACGATCTGACGTTTTGCATAGGGCCCGCAGGAACGGGCAAGACGTATCTGGCGGTGGCCGCAGCGGTGTCCATGCTGAAGAAAAGGCAAATCCGGCGAATCGTGCTGGCTCGTCCGGCGGTCGAGGCAGGCGAGAAACTGGGCTTTCTACCGGGCGATCTACAGGCAAAAGTCAATCCCTATCTCCGCCCTTTGTTCGACGCGCTTGAGGACATGATGGAATTCACCCAAATGCGCAAGTTCATGGACCTGGATATCATCGAGATTATCCCGCTGGCCTTCATGCGGGGACGGACACTCAATGAAGCCGTCATCATCTGCGACGAGGCCCAGAATACATCCGCCCTCCAAATGCTCATGGTCTTAACGCGGCTGGGACACGGCTCTAAAATGATCATTACTGGTGACATCACACAGATTGACCTGCCCGCCGGACAAAGAAGCGGAATGGTTGAGGCCATTGAACTGCTCCGACGGATCAAAGGCATCGGCCACGTGGAATTGGCGCAGAGGGACATCGTCCGACACCGGCTTGTTCAGAAAATCGTGCAGGCGTACAAGAAAAAGAACAAGGCCGATTAACCGGTACGACGAGGAATGATTCATGGGATTCTGGAAGAAAACAAATCCGCGACGGAGTCAGGTTCGCAGAAACCTGTCGGCTGAACGCTTTTCGCGCATAAGCAAGTACGCCAACACGGATTCGCTGATCTCAGTTCTGATCTGGCTTCTATTCGTGGTATCGTGCGTCTTCGTCCTCTCCGTACCCGGCGCCAACTACCGCCAGGTTATCCCCACGGCGGTCGTCGTAGCGTTGATCTCGCTGGCCGGAGCGCTGTATATCTATCACTATCAAAAGAGGATAAGAAAGAACCATACGAGGGCCTTAGTGCTGGCGGGGCTGTTTGTCTTGATGATGGCGCTGACCAAGCTGGGCGTATCCTATACCGGGCTGACGTTTTGGGCCACGGGCAGCGCGGTGACAACAGCGGTTATTTTGACCATCGCGTATGACCAGCGTTTCGCAATAGGTCTGACCGTATTTTATTGTCTTTTCGCTTCTTTCGCCGTGGCGTCGGCGCCGAGCGATGAATTCCAGTTGACCGGCCTGAACCTGTTTCTAACGATGGGCGCCGGCGTCATTACTTGTTGCTTCCTTCTCAAGGAGATTCGCACGCGGATCAAGCTGCTCCAGGTCAGCACGTTGGCGGCGATCGTAGTGTTTGTGACCGTCTCGGCTCTGGATTTTATGGGCCGCAACTTCGTCACCGAGCCGTTGGAGATGGCCCCGGTTTTGAAGAACGCCGGTCTTCATGCAGGCATTACCCTCATCGTGGGCGTGCTTATTCAGGGTCTGCTTCCTCTGATCGAAAAGGTCTTTCGCATCGCCACGAGCATGACGCTCCTGGACTATAGCGACGCGAATCAGCGGCTGCTCAAGAGACTCCACATGGAAGCGCCCGGAACGTTCAGTCACAGCCTGCTCATCGGCTCGATCGCCGAGGCGGCTGCTGAAGCGATTGGACGCAACGGTCTCTTGTGCAGGGTGGGCTCCTATTACCACGACATTGGCAAGATCAACAAGGCGGGCTATTTTGTCGAGAATGAGCTCGGCTCGGCCAGCCGGCATGATAAGCTCTCGCCGAAAATGAGCCATTTGGTTATCATCGGGCACGTCAAGGATGGCATCGAAATCGCCAAGGAATACAGTGTACCCGCCGTGCTTCGCCAGTTCATCGAAACGCACCACGGCACCACGCTCATCGAGCCGTTCTACCACGAGGCGAAAAAGCAGCAGCAGGGCAAGAACTCAAAAGGCGGCAAGCCCGCGGAGGCACCCTCCGAGAGCGAGTTTCGCTACCCAGGCCCGAAGCCGCGAACCAAAGAAGCCGCCATCGTCATGCTGGCGGATACGGTGGAAGGGGCTGTGCGAAGCCTCTCGGAAGTCACGCCGGCGAAAATCGAGGCGGTCGTGCACAATATGGCGATGAAACGTCTCCAGGATGGTCAGTTCGATGAATGTGACCTGTCGTTGCGGGACCTGAGCCGGATCGAGGCCAGCATTTCGAAGACCCTGGCGGCGCATTATCACAGCCGGATCGCCTACCCGCAGCCCCCGGACCAGCCGCCGGGCGGCGAACCCCAACCCCAAACCAAACAAGGTGAGCAAGAGAACACTAAGCAGCAATGACCTCCGCGAAACAAGACCAGGGTATCGTTGTTCACCTCACAAAAGATTGCGAGAATGCGGCTGTTCCTCTGCCCACGTTGCAGAATATCGCCGAGATCGTCTGCAATCGTTTTGGGTCGAGCGAGCCGTCAGGCGTCAGATATGAAATCAGTGTCGTGGTCGTCGATGATGCCCATATTCGGGAACTGAACAACCGGTTTCTTCGTCGAAGGACAATAACGGATTGCATCAGCTTCGATTTGTCCGGCGGCGAAGAACAGCCACAAACCGGCCGGCCGAGAGTGTTCGAAATCATCGTCAACGGAGAAATGGCCACCAGACAAGGACGCCTGCGAGGGCATTCGAGCGAGGCGGAGCTGGCGCTTTATATCGTGCATGGCTTGCTGCACAACTTCAGATTCGACGACGCCACGCCAGCCGAGGCCCAGGCGATGCACGAGGCCGAAGACGAGATTTTGCAGCAACTCGGCTACGGTTCCGTATATAATAGCGACATGAGCGGGCAGGGGCGGTAAGACGTAAGGGGCGACCTGCCCACATTCTAATAGATTTGAAAGGGTCTTAAAAAGTGGGCTACGCTGGTTGGGCGGTCTTGGTCGTTTGCCTTCTCGCCGGCGGCACGTTGTTTTTTTCCGTCAACGCCGTCGCTCTGCGAACGTATTCACACGCAAAATTGCAGGAAGCATTCAAAGCGACAAGAAATAAGGACGATTCGAGGGACATCATCGAACGGCTTATGGAGAACGAGGACCGCCTCATTCTAACGTGCTCGCTGTATCGGCTCATCCTCAACATGTGCATTTTGCTGATCCTGGTCGCGCTTCTGGTCAACCCACACGTACCGGCCGACTGGCAAGACGCGGCGCTGCGCTACGTTCTCACGTTCGTTGTCGCAATCGCCATTTTCTCCGTATTCAGCCTGGCCATCCCCCACGCCTGGGCTAAGTACGCAGGCGAAAAAGTCATCAGCCGCTCATACGGGTTATTGTCGTTCGCGGCGATAATCGTTTCACCCGCCCTTTACGTCTTCAAGTTGTATGACGGCCTGATCCGGCGGCTGGCCGGCATTGCAGAATCGACCCCCGAAGAACAGCTCGAAGAAAGACAGGAAGAATTCCTCACCGACCTCGAACAGCATAGAACCGAAGGCACGCTCGACGAGGAAGAGCAGGAAATGATCGAGAACGTGTTGGAATTGAGCAACAGCACGGCCGACGAGATTATGACTCCTCGCACGGACATGGTCGCTATCGAAGTTAACTCTGACCTGTCCAAGGTCATAGAGACCATCACGAGTGGAGGTCACACGCGCGTCCCGGTCTACGAGGACAACATCGACAACATCATCGGCCTCGTGTATGCCAAGGATCTGCTGGCCGAAATCGGCAGAGAGCCGGGGGATTTCAAGCTGCGAGAGAAGATCCGCACGGCCTATTTCGTCCCCGAGACCAAACAGCTCCGCGTCCTTCTCCATGAGTTTCAGAATCAGAAGCTGCACATCGCCGTCGTACTTGACGAATACGGCGGCACGGCGGGCATTGTCACTCTGGAGGATATTCTCGAAGAGCTCGTTGGCGAAATCGCCGACGAGTACGAGGAAACGCCGCCGGAGCCGATCAAGAGAATGGATGAAAATACCATCGAGGTTGACGCCCGAACGTCCATAGACGACGTTAATGACGAGTTCGAGGTGAATCTGCCTGAAGATGAAGACTACGAGACCATTGGCGGTTTCGTTTTTTCCCGCCTGGGCTATATCCCCAAGGCAAACGAGAGCTTCGACTATGAGAACTTAAAGTTTACCATCGCTTCGGCGGAGGCCCGGCGAATAAAACGCATCACAATACAGAAGAATGAGAATGCGTAGGGGCCGCCCCGCGTGGCGGCCCGGACAGGCACATGGGCCTGCCCCTACGGCGTAATCATGCTGACGAAGGACTTGGCCATTTGCATACGTGCCGTCGATTATTCCGAGACGTCCCAGGTCGTCACCTTCTTCGCCCGCGAGACCGGCAAGCTCGGCATGATCGCCAAAGGCTCGAAGCGCCCCAAGTCGGCGTTTGACGGTCCTATCGAAGTCCTCTCGCACGGGAAGATTGTTTTCGCCGACTCCGGCAGGGAGAAGCTCGCCACACTGACCGAATTCGAGCGTGCCTACGACATTCCAGAGTTGGCCGGCCCGGGCGGTGATTTCTTCGTCCTGAACTGTTGTTATTTCGCCGCCGAACTGCTGAACAACCTCACACACGAGTACGACCCGCATCCCGATCTATTCGACCGCTTCCTGCTCTTTCTACAAGACGCCGGACAACACGACACTCGGCACCGCATATCAGCCGCACTGATACTCTTTCAGTTAGGGTTGCTCAGAGAAATCGGACTCCAACCGATTCTCAGCGCTTGTGCAAACTGCAAAACGCCATACGCACAACGCGATACGCAATACGAGACGTACTTCAGCAGTTCCGCCAACGGTTTGGTTTGCAGGGATTGTGAGCTGAGCTTCCCCGACAAGAGCAGGCTCAGCCAGGACGCCGCCGCGTGCCTGATCAGCCTCAAGCGGATTCCCGAGGCAACGGACGCGACACTCCGGGAGATCGAGAGAATTCTGACCCGCCATTTCACGGAACTGCTCGGCCGTCCCCCGAGAATGGCCCGACATGTCCTGGACGGATGATATCCGTCGATTCCTACACAGGCTCCCGGCCGTGCCCCAAAGAGAATAGGTCTCGCCGCCGACCCAGAACAGTAAAATATGTGTGGACAAATATCTCGGTGGCTGTAGAATCTGACGGTTGATCGCTGTTCAAGACAGGAGGTCGAGAAAGGGGAATGGTTCCCAAGAAAGACTATTTCAAGAAGGGTTTCTCCGACTGGCGACGGGAGTTCATAGAATATAGATATCTTATTCTGCTGTCCTTGCTCATCGTCGCCGCAGCTACCTTTCTGGACTATTATTCGGGGGTTTACGTCTCCACCAACACAAAGGTTGTCCCCGTGCCTGACCTGATTCTGGACCACGTCGGGCCTGTCGACATTAGCCCCGTTTACGTTTACGGCTACCTCACGCTCTGTTTCACCTTGTTCCTGTACCCCTTCGTGCTGCACATCCGAACGCTCCACGTCGTCGTCAGCCAGTTTAGCCTCCTGGTCATGCTCAGGGCCATCTTCGTGATGCTGACCCACTTGCAGACGCCGCTCGATGGGATCAAGGCTGATTTCCCTCTGATTTTCAAAGAAATCAGCTTTCAGAACGACATGTTCTTTTCAGGACATACCGCGATTCCTTTTTTGGGATTCCTCCTGTTCAAAGGTCCCATTAGATACTTCTTTCTCTGCGGCTCAATCTTCATGGGGACTACGGTTCTGCTGATGCACCTGCATTACAGCATCGATGTTTTTTCGGCCTTTTTCATAACGTATTGCTCGTACAAAGTCGGCGGGCACGCACTCAGCAAGGTCGAGCCTCTTATCAAGCGCCCACTATCTTCATGAACTCGCGTACGGACCGTTCCGTCCTCCAGAGAGGCGTAAAGCCTTCGAACTGTCTGGCGTCTTCGACGGCCTCTTTTAGTTGAAGACGGTACTGGCTGACGGAGTGAAAATAGCCTTGCCGCTCGTAGTAGCTTGCCAGATATTCCTGTTCCGTCTGGCCTGGGGTGGGTAGAAAGAGTGCTTTCTTCTTGTTCAGCTCGGCCAGCTCCATCACAGTGGTGTAGCCGGGCCGGCCGATGATGAACTTCGCCCGATTCATCATGTGCTCTTGCTGTTCTGTGTTCAAGAAGCCGTGGAACGTGTGACTATCGCAAGAACGAGTGGCCGTGTTTCCAGGAATACCCGCTGCGATGACGACCTTCCCTTCCAATTGACCCGCCAGCTCAACCATCTCCTCCTGGAGGATCGTTCTTTGAGGTTCCGGGCCTGAAACAGAAA
>CAYZAH010000030.1:0-14747 GCA_964475805.1 uncultured Pirellulales bacterium
ATGCCGTACGGGCGCGAGCTGCCGAGGATATGCTGATGCACGAAACGATGGTGGCTCAGAGCCTGATGGACATCATATTAGAGGAAGCGGCAAAGCAAAATGCAAAGCCCGTGAGTGCGAAGATCAGTTGTGGGACGCTCAATGCCGTCAACGACGAAGTGCTTCGTTTTGCCTTCGAGGCCGTTGCCAAAGACACGTCGTGTGAAGGCGTGGAACTCCGAATCGAGCACAAGCCGATTCGTGCGCGGTGTAAAGATTGCGGGCGGGAGTTCGACGTGGAGCTTTCCGATCCCGCGTGTCCGGCGTGCGAAACCGGAGTCTTCGAGTTGCTACCTGATGCACCTCTGGTCATCGAAGAAATTACTTTTCAAACGGATTAACGCTATGAAAAAAGTTGACGTTGGTAAGAAGATTCTCAGTGAGAATGAAAAACGTGCTCTCGAAAACATCATGTTCTTCGCCGAGCAGAAAAAGCTGTGCTTGAACATGATCTCCTCACCCGGCTCCGGCAAGACGACCATTCTGGCGCGCACGATCAACGACCTGAAAGACAAAATAAAAGTGGGCGTGATCGAAGGCGATATTCAAACCGACATCGATGCAGAAAGAATCAGGGCGACCGGCGCTGCGGCCATTCAAATCAATACCGAAGGCGCATGCCACTTATCGGCGACTCAGATCAGCGCTGCGCTGAAACAGTTACCGGTCGCGGACTTGGATTTGATTCTCATTGAGAATGTAGGCAACCTTGTTTGTCCATCCGCCTTTGAACTTGGGGAAAGCGGAAAGATCGTCGTGCTTTCCGTCGCGGAAGGTGACGACAAGCCGGCCAAGTACCCTGCTATCTTTGCCAAGTCAAAGGCGCTGCTCATCAACAAAGTCGACCTGCTGGACGCCGGCCTCGTTGACTTCGACCTTGAGCGCGCGAAATCCGACGCCCGAAGACTCAACAGGGCCATCGAAATCTTCCCTATATCCGCCAGGACGGGCGCCGGCATGTCCGCTTGGTACAACTGGCTGCTGAGATACATCGCAACAACGGGTCAGGAATAGAAGACTAATCCTCTCCACTTTAGTCACGCTGTGTTCGAACATAAGCATGTTGCCCGCTCGATTATGGCATACTGCCTGATCCGTCTATAACGTTCTGCCTGCTCATTGCTACCGATATAGCTGCTCTTTTCGGATATATTCCGCGACAGCGGGATGGAGGAGGCTGGTTACTTCCAGGCCGCCGGCTATTCGACTGCGTATTTCCGTGCTGCTGATGTCGATTAACGGAGTCTGGACGACGTTTCGCTGGAGTTTTTCAACGCGCCCGCGGCCCCAAATACTCTCGAATTTGGTGAAATTCGGAGGTTCGCAGCCGGCCCTATACATAGTCGTCAAGTTGCACGCATCGATCAGATCGATGATCCTATGCCAATAGACCAAATCGTTGACGCCATCAGCGCCGACCAGCCAGTAAATCGAAGAAGCTTTGCCGTAATCCTTCTGAAATTCTCTGACCGTCTCCAACGTGTAACTGGGCGCCGGCTTGCTCAACTCATAATCACTCACCTCGAAGCGCTCTTCATCGGCGATGGCAAGTGTGATCATCTGCAGTCGATCTTCATCGCTCGCTCTGGGCAGAAAACCTTTCAACGGCGATCGCTTCGCTGGAACGAAGATGATTTTCTCAGCGCGAATGTGTTCAGCGGCGGCACGCGCGACGGTCGTGTGACCGAGATGAATCGGATCGAATGTCCCCCCGAACAACGCTATCGTTCTTTGCACCATGAACAATTAACAGCCAACCTGTGTATTTATCGAGTGAATATAACCTAAATAAAATTGTGTGAGCAACGCGTCTCAAAACGTTTCGCTTTGTCACCGACACGTACGCAGGAAACTCTACGTTTAATCGACAAGCGGTATCGTAGATGATATTTGAAGTTCTGTAAAACGTTCGCACAAAAAAAATTTCGTAAAGTATCATTAAAGTTTTAGACGATAAAAAACATATGAAAAAAATTTACTTTTTTCTGTGATTTATACTTGAAGTTGCTTAATGTAAGTTAGTTTTGTGGCGTAAGTCGAAACAAGTAAAGGATTCAGTTAGCCAAAAGGAGGTGACAATAATGGCAAAGAAGAAAGCCGCAAAGAAAAAAGCAACAAAGAAGAAGGCAACAAAGAAGAAGGCAACAAAGAAAAAAGCAACAAAGAAGAAAGCCGCAAAGAAGAAAAAGAAATAGCTCGATGATATAATCGAGAGCTCGCACATCGTTGATTGATGATAGCGGGCTTATTGGTTACGCGGCAAATGGAAGGTTCTTTCGCCAAGCGACAGAACCTTCCATTTTTTTGTGCGCGCAATTCCAGCAACGCCGTCCTCACCTAATGTTTGCTTGCAATCGGCTCGCAACGGCTTATACTGTGCCCCGACAGGCGCGTGGGTGCCCAAAACCATTGGAGCAAGTCGGAAGAAGGTTGCAAGATGGACTATTTCGAGTATAGAGACGGTCAATTGTTCGCCGAGCAGGTTAGCATTGCCAAAATCGCCGAAGCGGTCGGCACGCCCGCTTACATCTACAGCAAAGCCACGTTCGAGGACCATCTGCGCAAGATTCAAGCGGCGTACAGCCCGCTCGATACATTAGTCTGCTATTCCGTCAAGGCCTGCGGCAACGTTAACATCCTTCGCTTTTTAGCCGGGTTGGGCAGTGGATTCGACGTCGTCAGCGGCGGAGAGTTGTATCGCGTTTTGCAGGCGGGCGGCGATCCGTCAAAGGTCGTCTACGCCGGTGTCGGAAAGACCGACGTCGAGATCAGCGAAGCGCTCGACGCGGGTATAGGCTACTTCAACATCGAATCGGAAGCGGAATTGGAGAATCTCGTTGCCATCACGGAGCGGAAAGGCAAAAAGACAAAAGCGGCTCTTCGCATCAACCCCGACGTTGACTACAAGACCCATGCTTACATTACGACCGGCAAGAAGGAGACGAAGTTCGGTGTCGATATCGAGCACGCGATTAGCCTCTTCGACAAGTTCGGTGGTGATGGCCCCGTGAACCTTTGTGCGATTCACGTCCATCTCGGCAGCGGGGGAAAGACCATCGATCCGTTCGTGGACGCGGTGAACAAGATCCTCCCGGTCATTGACGAGCTGCGCAGACGGGGCCACGCGGTTGAAGCGTTGGACCTTGGCGGCGGCTATGGTGCGGATTACGAATCGAACACGGTTCCTTCGGCCGCTCAATATGCCGAAGGTCTCATTCCGCTACTCAAAGACAAAAACCTGAGACTCATCTTGGAGCCGGGCAAAAGTATTTGTGCCAACGCCGGGATCATGCTTACCCGTACCCTCTACACCAAACGAGGAGGAAACAAGAAGTTTGTCATCGTGGACGCCGGGATGAACGATTTGATACGCCCTTCGCTTTACCAGGCCTTTCATTTCATCTGGCCGACAAGCGTCGAAGAGCCGTTTGAACCGACCCGTCGAGAAAAAGACCTGGTCATGAATGGCACGGAAGTGGTTGACGTCGTCGGGCCGATCTGTGAAGGCGCCGATTTCTTCGCAAAGGATCGGGCTTTGCCGCCGGTCAAACGAGGCGATCTGCTCGCGGTCTTCACCGCCGGCGCTTACGGCTTCACAATGAGCAGCAACTACAACGCACGAGGCCGGGCCGCCGAAGTCCTCGTGGAGGGCGATACCTTCTCCGTCATCAGAAAACGCGAGACCTATGAAGACTTGATCGCCCTTGAGAAATAACCTTTCGCGGCTTTGATAGGAGAATCGAGCAATGAACGAGAGAATTCACAGTGAAAGATGGTCGGTGTGGAGCTTGTCTTTCAAGGCCTTGCTCCTGGGCAGTGTATTGTTGCTTGCTGTGGGGACCACGACGTGCATGGGTGCTGCTTTGCACAAACCTGCTCCTGCGCCGGAACCCACTGATGGAAAGTTGCGTATTATCTGCTTCGGCGCGCATCCGGACGACAACGAGTTTCGCGCCGGCGGTGTCGCATCCATGTGGGCGGCCCAGGGCCACCACGTCAAGTTCGTCTCCTGCACAAACGGCGATATCGGTCACTGGGGCATGGCCGGCGGCCCGCTGGCTCAGCGCCGCACTGCCGAGGTCAAGCGTTGCGCCGAAATCTTCGGGATCGAAACCGAGGTTCTCGACATTCACGATGGTGAAATCATGCCGACCCTCGATAATCGTAGAAAGATCGTGCGCCTGATCCGCCAGTGGCGAGCGGACATCGTCATGTGTCCTCGTTCGAACGACTACCATCCGGACCATCGCTACACGGCGATACTGGTCCAGGACGCCGGCTACATGGTCACGGTACCGTTCTTCTGCCCTGATGTGCCTTACCTTAAACGCAATCCAGTGTTCCTGTACTATGAAGACGGCTTTCAGAAGCCCAATCCGTTCTCCGCCGATATCGCCGTGGGTATCGATTCCGTGATCGACAAGAAGCTGGACGCGGCCTTAGCTCTCGCCTCGCAGACATTGGAAGGCGGCTGCAACGGAGATGAGAACCTGTATCCAGAGAACGACCCGGCCAAGCGAAAGGCACGCGAGGAGCAAGTTCGCAAGAACTTCGATGGTCGCTTTGCCCGCAGCGCCAATCGATTCCGCAAAGGGCTTGTCACGTGGTATGGACAGAAAGCGGCCGCGAAGATCAAATACGCCGAGGCGTTTGAGATATGCGAATACGGCCGACGCCCCTCAGACCAGGAAATTCGCAAGCTGTTCCCGTTCTTCGCTAATCCTTAATACTGCGTCAAAATAGAAAGAATGTCGTTGCGAGGAGCGAAGCGACGAAGCAATCTCAACCGTTGGGCTATAGAAGGTCTTGAGATTGCTTCGCTTCGCTCGCAATGACATTCCCCCAGTATTTGTTGTGACGCCGTACTAGCGATAATGACGCCCGGCAATACTGTTCAATTGCGACGTTCATTGGGATTGAACAGTAAAAGACGCTGACAGAAACTTTTTGCGTCCATAACCCTGTTTCTGGTATACTGGCATTTAGTACCGGTTAGGGAAAGTTGGGGTCTCGCCTTCTTGGCAAAGACCACTCAGACGGAGGATTTTACGCATGATGTTTCGTCACACGTCTCCAAATGTGCTGATCGCCGCGGCATTGTTGTGCGCCTCTATTCCAGCTCCTTCGACGCGCGGTGCTGATTGGGGTCAGGTGAACACTGAGAAAGCCGGGCATTTGCTCAATCGAATCGGATATGGGCCTTCTCCGACGGATTTGGCCTATCTCCAGCGCGTCGGCTTACAAACGTACATTGAAGAGCAGCTCGATCCGGCGAGGATCGACGAGTCGGGCAACGTTCGCCTGACGGAAAAGGAAGCGGCGCTCTTTGCCGACCAGATTCCTGCAAGTGAGAAAGTCCTGATCATGGCGGGTGAGTTCTGGCGATACCGCAAGGGAGACAGTGAGCCGGACGCTTCCTGGAAAGGAGTCACATTCGACGACACAAGCTGGCTGCGAGGGGCGACGGGGATCGGCTACGGAGATGGCGATGATCGAACGGTCCTGACGGACATGCGCCGCATTAACGATAATCCCGACACGCCTGAAGATGAAAGCCGGCCGGGCTATCTCTCGGTGTACTTGCGGTATGAATTCGCACTCGATTCTGAGTCGTTAGCCGCTATCGATGATCTTATTTTGCGGGTCGATTACGATGACGGCTTCAAGGCCTACCTGAACGGAACGGAAGTGGCTATGGCCAACCTTCCGCAGGGGCGCCTGTTGCATAACCAACAGGCCAATGGCAGTCACGAAGCGGGCACGCCCGAGGACTTTGATATCAGCGAGCACAAAGACTTGCTCCAAGTGGGCCAGAACGTTCTCGCGATCCAGGTGCACAACCGGAGCTTGACGAGCAGCGATTTGAGTATGATCCCTGAGCTTCTCAGCCGGCAAATTCTTCCGAGTCTTGCGCGTCGCGTAATCCGGGGCGTCGATGAGCTTCAGCAGCTTGTCCATATCCGGGGAGTCTATTCGCAACGACAACTACAGGCGGTGCTCGCTGAGTTTTGGGAGAACCACTTCACGACTGACTACGATAAGCTCGCCGAGTACCTCGATGACCTCCAGAATTCGGATGCCACCGATGCCATGTCGCAAGCCCAGGCCCGCGCCGAAGCCGCCCAGATCGAGTACAAGGAATACCAGTTCTTTTATGACAACGCGCTGGGCAATTTCGGAGATTTGCTGGTTTATAGCGCCACCAGTCCGAGCATGCTCGTCTACCTGGATAACGTGCTGAACGTCAAGGGTGCGCCAAATGAGAACTACGCCCGTGAGATTATGGAGTTGTTCGCCTTCGGCGTTGATAACGGGTACACACAGCAAGACATCGAGCAATTGGCGAAGTGCTTTACCGGCTGGGGTATATGCAAGGTCCCGCCGGAGCAAGCGGAGCCTTTTCCCACCTCTGCTCTCGAACCTCCCGCCGACTGCGGCGTGGAATTCGAAGATACGATTTTTCTCGACCTGGGGCTCGGCTGGAGATACTTCAAAGGAACCGCCGAACCGAGTCCCGGACCTAATGGCGAACCCACAACAGCCTGGGCGAAGATTGGATTCGACGATACGGGATGGCTCCGCGGCGAGACGGGGATCGGGATGGGAGATGGAGACGATGCGACGGTTCTCAATGACATGCGAGGGAACTATCTCTCCGTCTATCTCAGGCGGCGATTCACGTTGGATGATCCCGCTCAGTTGGAGAACATGATCCTGGAAATCGCTTACGATGACGGCTACGTGGCCTATCTCAATGGCGAGGAGATCGCGCGCAGCGCGAACATGGCCAACCGTGGAAGCCCCCCCGCTTACAACCGCAACGCCAACGGCGGTCATGAGGTCACCGAGCCGACGGAATACATCAGCCTCAAACGCCTTCGAAAGATCGCGGAGCCGGGCCAAAACGTTCTGGCAATCCAGGTTCACAATAGTAGTCTCAACAGTGGGGACTTGTCGATTCTGCCCAGGCTTCTCCAGCGTCACATCGTCCCGGGGAGCATTGAAAACGGGGATCAAAGCGGGATATGGACCTTCTATTTCGACCCGGACCAACACGACACGAGCAGCAAGACGCTTTTCGGGGGCGGTCGAGACGGCTTCGATATTCCCGCAGGGCGTACCGGTCCCGATGGCCTGCTCGATGCGCTGGCGGTCGTCCAGTCTATGGCGAGCCGTCCTTCGACGGCGGAGTTTATCTGCATCAAGCTGATCCAGAAGTTTGTCTCCGACGAGATTACATTGGCGAACTACAAGGACGGCAGCGCTCCGGCGGAACTCGTCGATTTGCTTCAAGACGCCATCACTGCGTGGAATTCAACAAATCCGGTGGGAAATATAGGAGAGGTCATGAACACGATCCTCGATCCAGCTCGTCAGTCGAACGTTTTCTGGTCATCGAGGGCGTACCGAAACAAGGTCAAGACGCCAGTCGAGTACATCAATAGCAGCCTGAGAGCGCTTGATGCGGAGACAAGCGGCGCCGGCCTTCCCCAGCTCAATGACGGAATGGGCATGCACTTGTTCACCCGCGATGATCCCGATGGGTACTCCGAGTTAGGCTCCCATTGGATCGACACGGCTTCCATGCTCAAGCGAATCAGCTTCGCTCGTGATCTCGCGCAGAATCGCACGACCCGGTACGTTTGGGACCCCATCGCCGTGATCGACGAGCACCGTTTGGAAACGGCCGAACAGATTGTCGATTACTTCAACGAGCTGCTCTTCCAGAACACGCTATCCGAGGCCAACAAAAATCTGCTTGTGACGTATCTGACGACAAACCTCGACGGCGAGCCCGAACCGCTGGACGGTTCGAGACCGGAGGATTTCAGAGAGCGGATCCAGCAGTTTGTCAGCCTGCTTTTGAGCATGCCTCAGTGGAATTTCCAGTGAGAGGGATTGTTGAAATGAAGAACTCAGGCAAGGAATCATATATGGATTGCACACGGCGTGAGTTTTTGCGAGCCGGAGGTTTGACCGCTTTGGGCGCGGGGCTTGGTTTCCTCAATCCGGAAATCTTCAAGAGCAAATTGCTCGCGAACGGTATTAGCAATGATACGAAGTTGATCTTCATTTTCCAGCGAGGGGGCAACGACGGCGTCAATACCGTTATTCCCTACGGCGATCCGGAATATAACACGGACAATCGTCCTTCCTTATATATACCGCCCGCCCGCGCGATTGATCTGGGCAATGGCTTCGCGGGTTTGCATCCGAGCATGGCGCCTATGATGGAGATTTACAATCACCCCAACGTTACCGGAGTTGATGGGCCGGGAAATCTGGCCGTGATCCACCGCGTCGGTTACGCGGGACAGTCGCAATCGCATTTCGACGGCCAGCGATATTGGGAAACCGGCATGCCCGGCGATCCGGCGTTTGAAGAAGGCATGATCTACCGCCAGGTCGCCTCAACCATGAATCCGATGGAGAACAATCTGGTGGCTGCGGCGATGTCCAGCTCTCAGATGGTCGCTTTGAAGGGTCCTCTCCCGATCCCGACGATTCAAGACCCCGAGACATTCACTTTTTCGGGCGATCCCGTCGAGGTTAGCAAATTCATCGGCCGGCTGCCCAGCAGTTCCTACGGTTCCGATGGCAGCGGACTGCTCGGAGTCTCTGGCGGGAGCGGTGATTTTCCGGAAAAGCTCTACCGCGACCTGGTTTACGGCACGGGATTGGCGTTGACGAATGCTATGAGCATCGTACAGGATGCCGTGGCTCAAGGACCCTACGAACCTTCAGGAGGAGCCGTCTATCCCGCCGGGAGCTTCGGCGACAGACTTTCGCAAATCGCCATGCTTTTGAAGAGAACCCCGGCCCGCGTGCTCGGCGTCAATATCGGGGGTTGGGATACCCACACCAATCAGGGGCAATTCAGCGGGCGCCAGCCAAGCCTGTTAGCTCAGGTGGCCCAGGGTTTCCAGGCTCTTTCCCGCGACCTGCAGGAGCAATGGGACAAGCTGATGATCGTGACGATGACCGAGTTCGGGCGGACCTCAAAGGAAAACGGCAGCGGGGGCACGGACCACGCCCATGCGTGTGTGATGTTCGTGGCTGGAGGCCGGGTGCGCGGCGGCGTGTACAATTGCGATGCCTCGACGTGGTCTGAGGGCGATCTATTTAGCGACAACGGTCGATATATAAGAAGGAAAACCGACTACCGTGCTGTTTTCGGGGAAATCTTCATGCGTCATTTCGGGGACAGCCGTCAAGGACTCGATGTGGTCATTCCAAGTTACACCCAGGCCGCCCAGGACAATCCCGGCGACTTCGAGCTTCTCAATTTCCTCCCGGAGGCCTAACCTCTACCTGCCATCTTTTTTTTCTATTTGTTGACTTG
The DNA here is from genome assembly GCA_964475805.1 of uncultured Pirellulales bacterium. Classification (GTDB taxonomy): domain Bacteria; phylum Planctomycetota; class Phycisphaerae; order Sedimentisphaerales; family Anaerobacaceae; genus JAFGTG01. The sequence goes on from CAYZAH010000030.1 coordinate 9,383, forward strand.
CACACCCGGCTGAGAATGAGTAGCATTATCGACTTTGGCCAGGGTTTCCAAAGCGCATCGGGATATGCGCTCATCGGGGCATGAATGAAGGACATCTTAAGGCCCTCGTGTCTTAGAGGTTTTGCGACAGATTCGGGGATGTGATTCTATGAAACAGATAATTGAAGAAGTCCTACAGGCTGAAGAAAGGGTCAACGCGACGCTCAAAGAGGCGCGGGCGAAAGCCGCCGAGATTGTCCGCGCGGCCGAAAAGGAGACCTCGGAAAAGGTCGCAGACGCCCGGGAGAAAGCCCGCGAAATCATGCAGACCGAGATTGAAGAGGCCAAGAAGGAAGCGGAACGTATCCGGGAAGAAAAACTCAAACAAATGGACCAGGAAAAGGACGCCCTGCTCAAAAGCAATCCCGATGCGACAAACGCCCTCATTGACAAGATCTGTCGGATCGTGTTGAACACAGGCGATTTATGATTTATGAATTACGATTTACGAATTGAACTGAAGCCGGGGAGCAAGCCACAATCATAAATCGAAAATCGAAGACTTATGGCCGGACCGTTGTCGAAATATGCTTTTGTTAACGCCAAGCTCCGGGCGCGAATCAGCAGGATTCTGCCCGACGAGACGTTTACAGAACTGGCCAGGGCGCCGTCTCTGGACGCGGCACTCACTCTTTTGCAGGAAACACCCTTTGCCCGGCTTCAGGAAGTGTATTCCAAGACGGGCGACTTGAGACAGGCGGAACTGGAACTGCTCAAGGACGAAATAGAGCTTCACCGAAGTCTCCGGCAACATCTCCATCCCGATTCGCTCCAGATCGCGGACGCCCTGTTGATGCGGTATGAGATTGACAACCTCAAGAATGCCATCAGGATTTACTTCGAGAGAAAGATCCGCAGGCAGCCGGCCGACGCCGACATCCACTATATTCTGTACGAACGCATTGTCCATGACATCCCGGTGGACGTTATTGTCAACGCCGAGAGCTTCGAGGAGATTGCGGGCGCCTGTGAAGGGACACCCTACAGCCAGATCATCAAAAAATACAGCCATACGGTTGAATCGGAAAGCTCCCTGTTTCGCATGGAGATCGCCTTCGATCACTACTATTACAGCAACCTGCTCAGCGCGATTGACAAGCTGGACCAGGCGGATCGTACGGTCGCATTGCGCCTGACCGGCGTCGAGATCGACCTGCAGAACATAAACTGGATCATCCGGTTCAAGAACTTCTACGACCTGCCGCTGGAGGCGGTCCTGGCGACCCTCGTGCCGGGTGGCTTCAACCTCGATAGGGGTATTATTGACGAGCTATACGGAGCGCAGAACGTAACGGCCGTGCTTCAGACCTTCGTTAAGAACAAATACCCGGGACTCTCGACGCTGTTAGCTTCCCAGACGCCGGACAGCACGTCACGTCTGCTCCTGATCGGCCGGATACTCGAGGAGATCATGAAGCAGGAAGTCCATCGTATCCTCTCCGGATACCCCTTTACGATCGGAATCGTCCTTTCGTATTTCATACTGAAACAAGATGAGCTGAAGAAGATCAGAACGATCTTGAATGCGAAACATTACGGCATTGAACACGGGCGGATTGAGAGCATGATGTGATGTTCACTACTGAGATGGTACAACTTTTTGCCGTGGTGCTGGGACGAGACGGCGAGCGCGTCTCGGAGGCACTGCTCCACGAAGGGGTCATGCAGTTCATCGACATCTCGGAGATCGAGATTGAAAAGCCCGATCATCTGCCGGCGGCCAAAGCGAAAATCTCCCTGGCGGAGATATCAGATCTCCGAAAACGAATCGAAGGTTTTCTATACACGGGCGGCATTGTCCCGTCGGCCCCGAAGGAAACGGACCTGCTAAACCGCAAATCCGTTGACATAGAAAAAGAAAGAACCCACGTCGATCAGATCGACGGAGAGCGTGAGAGTCTCAGGGAAAGACAACGGACCCTCCAGCAGGAAATCCTGAAACTCGAAGACATCCGGCGACAGGTGGAACGCTACGGCACGGGTTTAGCCGACGTAGCCGTCCCGGCCAAACACTCGTTTGTCTCCATGCAAATCGGCAGACTCCCCGCGTCGAACGTGGAGCAACTCGGAAATAGCCTGAAGGATTTGCCTTCGCTGAATATTTCGATGGGCCAGGAAGAAAACGTGGACCATCAACTCCTGATTTCGATGAAGAGAGACAGCGAGCAGATTCAGAAGATCCTGGCGAAGGTGGGATGGACAAAGGTCGAGCTGCCGGACGAGCTGCGGTCGGTCAAGAAAGATGTTTTCAACGAGCTTTCGGGAAAACTGAAGACATTGTCCGACGAGCAACGCCAAGTCGAGAAGAAGGTCCACGATTTGGTCAAGAACGAAGAGAAGCGCCTCATGGAAGTCTGGATCAACTTGCGAGTCAACGAGCTCATCTACCTGATCCAGGGCAATTTCAGATCCTCGGCCCGAACGGTTATCTTCACAGGCTGGCTTCCTGCATCCAAGAAGGACGGGCTAACCCGCAAGATTCAGGAAGCGTGTGAAAATCGATGTTACCTGGAATGGAATGAAGCCGGGAGCCGAACGGCCATTGAGGGCGAAGTCCCGGTTCGCTTCAACAATCCGAAGTTCCTCGGTCCATTTCAGATGTTAGTCAGCAACTTCGGCGTGCCCGAATACGGTACGATCGATCCGACGCCTTTCGTGATGCCCTTGTACCTGTCGATGTTCGGGCTGATGTTTGCCGATGTCGGGCAAGGTTTGGTTCTGGTCCTTCTCGGCATTTTAGGCATATTATCCCTGCGGAAGAACGAACAGAAGGCGGGCTTCTACCAGCTCTCATGGCTTATCGTCTGGTGCGGCCTTTCTTCCGTGCTCTTCGGCGCCCTCTTCGGGTCTTTCTTCGGCATGCGACTCTTCAGGCCGCTCTGGTTCGATTTTCACGGGATTGTCTCCGGCCACGTCGAGCACGAGTCCGTCGTCAACGACGTTTTCGACGTATTGGCCATTACGCTGTATTTCGGCATCGCCGTGATCTTCCTCGGCCTGCTATTCAACTGGATCAACATCGTCCGGACCCGGAGAAATTGGATGGAGCTCGTCTTCGACAAAGGCGGCATCCTCGGCGGATGGATCTACGGCGGAGGCATCTACATCGCCGCTCACATGGTGGCGCACGATTACAAGCAGTTCCCTTCGAGCCCGACCCTGTTTCTCCTGGCCGGGCTGCCCGCGCTGCTGTTGTTCGTCAAGGAGCCTTATCACTATCTCAAACACGCGAAAGAACCGTCCGACAAGAAATTCAGCGTCTTCACGGTCCTCAATTTCATCATGGGATGGCTCGTCGAGCTTCTTGAGATATTCAGCGGGTATCTCTCGAACACGCTGTCCTTCATGCGAGTGGCCGGGTTGGGCATCGCGCACGTTTGTCTGATGATCTCTTTCTTCACGCTCGCGGGCATGACGTCGGGATTCTTCTCGGCGATCATTCTCATACTTGGCAACGTACTCGTCATCGGCCTCGAAGGACTTTCCGCCGGTGTGCAGGCCTTGAGGCTTAACTATTATGAGTTCTTCACGAAATTCTTTCATGGGACGGGAAAACTATACACACCCATTTCGCTAAACAGTAGTCACAGATAATTCTGAAAGGAAGGAATTCTATGGATGCACCTGCAAGAGAACTGAAACGGCACATAACCCATAGCGTCATTCTTCTTTTTGTGCTGATGGCCGTCACGGGCACGCCGTTCTGCGCCAATGCCTTCGCGGAGATGTCCACCGCGGGACAGACGATAGAGCCGGAAATGTCCCAGACAAAAGCCGACGTTATGAAATACGGCCTTGTGGCCGCTGCGCTCGCCTTCGGCCTGGGCGCCGTCGGCGCCGGCATCGCGATCGCGCACGTAGGCGCCGCTGCTATTGGGGCGGTTGCGGAAAAGCCGCAGATTGCAGGCCAGGCCTTGATCTTCGTGGCGTTGGCCGAGGGGCTTGTTATCTTCGGTTTCATCACGGCCTTGATGATTCTCGGTAAAGTGTAGGCGTGAGATGAGATACTCGATTATTGGCGATGAGGATACCGTTCTCGGGTTCAAGATGGTGGGCGTTTCCGGAAAGGTCGCGACGGACGCGGACGAAGCGAAGCGCGCTTTTGACACGATGCTCGAGGATCGAGAGAACTGTATCATCATCATAACCGAGCGGGTCGCCGACATGATACGGTCCACCGTAGACAGATTCCTGTTTACCGAGAACTTTCCGCTGATCGTGGAGATTCCCGACCGGAACGGTCCGAAGCCGGGCAAGCTCGGTATCAGGGAGATGGTCAATGCCGCTATCGGATTGAAGTTGTAAGACCGCTGGAACGAAGACGGCATCGAAAAGGGTCAAGTATCAATGGAACCTGTAGAAAAAGAGAAGGCCGCGTTGATCGCGGGCATTGAAGAAGACGCCCGCGTCGAAGAGCAGAAGATCATCAAAGACGCCGAGACTCAGGCGGCCGAGAAGAGACAGTACGCCGAGAAAAAGGTCGAATCTCTCCTGGACGAGGCCAAAGAAAAAGCCCAGGAACAGGCAAAAATTGTAAAGCGGAAGATCATCTCAGGCGTGGACTTAGAGATAAAGCGAATGTCGATGCGGACGCGGGACGCCATCATGCAGAGCATCCTGGATCAAGTCGAGACGAAGTTCGGATCGATGATCGCAAACGAAGAATACAAGTCCGTCCTGATCGACTGGATTGCCGAAGCGGCTGTTGGCCTGGGCGCCGAAGCCGCCGAGGTCAATGCCTCCGAAAAAGAACGGACGCTGATAGATAACGACCTCCTTTCAAAAGCCGCCCAGAAGGCCCACTCGCTGATGGACAAGCAAGTGACGTTGACGTTGTCCGATGCGCGGCCTCTGAAATCCCAGGGCGTTGTGCTGACCGCCGCGGACGGGCATACCGCCTTCAACAATCAGGTCCGAACGCGAATGCGGCGACGCCAGCGGGAGATTCGGGCGATGATCTACGATGCGTTGTTTACTGAAGATCGAAAAGAATAGTTATGGCTGACAGAATTATAGGTCGCATTAAGCGAGTGAACGGCCCCGTCATCGAGGTGATGGGCATCACGGACGCCGAAATGTTCGAGTTGGTCCGCGTCGGCGAGGAGAACCTCATCGGCGAGCTTATCAAGCTGGAAAAAGACAGCGCCGTGATTCAGGTTTACGAAGACACGACGGGCATCGCTCCTTACGATCCCGTGTACGGCGCGGGCAGGCAGCTCTCCGTAGAGCTCGGTCCGGGAATGATCGGCACTATCTATGACGGCATCCAGAGACCTCTCGAATCCATCCGGCAGGCTTCGGAAATCTATATCCCGCGGGGCGTCAG
>CAYZAH010000031.1:0-14479 GCA_964475805.1 uncultured Pirellulales bacterium
CGGGCAATACCACTACGAGCCCGCCGACGACGATTGGGTCAAGCGCATGGCGAAGCTCATCCGCGAGACCGACCCGCACGGCCATCCGATCACGGTCCATCCCTGGGGTAAGGACCCGGAAGACCGCGAAGTTCTTGTGGAAGCCGGCGTGATCGGTAAGCGATTTGGCCGGGGGGCTGAACTCGATGTCCTCTCGCACCAGCACAATAGCTATGGAACGGCTACCTGGATCTCCAACCCGGCGCCCGGCTATTGGGATGGGCCAGGAGCCGGCGTGGACAAAGCCATTTGGGCCGATCGCAAGTTCGACAAGCCGGTCATCAACATCGAGTACGGCTACGAGTGGCTCGCAGACGGCGACGTCAACTTCAACAGGCAAACGCACGGAACGGACAAGTGCCGGCGCGCGGTGTGGCGAATCTTCACGGCGGGAGGCGCGGGCCTGGCCGCAGGTTTTTGCGGAACGACGATGGGCATGAACAAAGCGGAAGTCTACTACGATAACCAGCAGCGTTTTGCCAAATTTCGCATTGCAGACTCCGGTCATGCGCGACAATTACAGCATTTGTACAACTTTGTCACAATTCGTACAGATTTTTGCAGCATGAACCCGGCCCAGACGTTAGTTAACGCTCCCAATCTCTGTTTGGCAAATCCAGGCCGGGAATACATCGTCTACGCACCGGATGGCGGCGAGCTGAGCCTGGACCTGACGGACGCGTCGGGCAGTTTCTCCGTCGGATGGCTCAATCCGCGAACGGGTGCCTACGAAGGGCGAGTCTGGGTATCCGGCGGCGCCAAACGGACCTTCTCGTCGCCCAACACAGAGGACTGGGTCTTGCATTTGAAGAAGGTGGACGACTCCTCGCCGGCGGGCTGGCAAAAACGGCTCAAGAGTGCGTCTCGCTCGCCTGAGTCATGGCGTTTGCGCCGAGAGGATATCCGCAAGCAGATTCTGGTTGCGGCGGGCCTCTGGCCGGAATTCGAGCGACCGGCCGTGAAAGCCGTCGTCACGGGCCAGTTGGACCGAGAGGGCTATACACTCAAGAAAGTCTACCTGGAGACGTGGCCGGGCTTCTATCTGACCGGCTGCCTCTATCTGCCCAAGAAGCTGGGACCGCTTCCGGCGATTCTCTGCACGCATGGGCATGGGAGAAACGGGCGGTTCGGGCCCGACGAAGAGCAGCCTCGGGCGATCACGCTGACGCGGATGGGCTTCGTCGTCTTCGCCTACGACATGATCGGTTACGGCGAATGTACGCAACTCCCTCATGAATTCGCCGATCCGCCGTGGGGCTTGAACCTCTTGGGGCTCCAACTGTGGGATAGTCTCTGCGTGATGGATTTCGTTAGCTCCCTGCATCAGGTGGACCCGAAGCGTATCGGCGTCACAGGCTCCTCCGGCGGCGGTACGCAGACTTATCTCTTGGCGGCGGTAGATGACCGGGTCGCCTGCCCTATACCCGTCTGCATGATGGCGGCCGAGTTTCAGGGCGGCTGCTCATGCGAGAATGCCCCGGCGCTTCGGATCGGGTTGAACAACGTGGAAATCGCCGCCGCGGTGGCCCCGCGACCGCTCATGCTCGTTGCCGCTACCGGCGACTGGACGAAGTACATACCGGTGCTTGAGGGTCCGGCCATCCACGGCGTCTACCAGGCCCTCGGCGTTCCAGACCGTTTTCGGTGCGTACAATTCGTGGCCCCGCACAACTACAACCGCGATTCGCGAGAAGCGGTCTATCCCTGGTTCGCCCACTGGCTTGAGCACGAGCCCAAGGCCGAGCACATGGCGGAGCCGGCGATCAAGGTTGAGCCGCATGAGAATCTGGAGGTGTTCAGCCCGGCCCATCCGCGGCCGAAGGATGCTGTGGATGCCGCCGGTCTGGACGCTCTGCTGAAAGAGAAAATCCGTCGGCAACTCGATGCTCTGTGGCCGCAAGATGCTGCTTCGCTTGAGCGCTTCCGCCAGACGATGACGCCAGCCCTGCGTTACACGCTCGCCGTCAAGCGTCCTGGCTCGGGCGAGATCGAAGCAACAACAGTGGAAGGCGCTGCAGATGCCGGGTCGTTCGTGCGCATCAAGGTTCGCTATAGCAGCTTGCCGTCGGAGACCGAGCTACTGGCGTCCGCACCCGCCGGTGAAAAGCGCTGCGTTTCGCTTCTTGTCGCCACGACCGAGGAAGAGGTCCAGTCCGTACTCCGGGAATTGCGAGCGGGCGGGCAAACGGGCTTCGTCCTTCGACTCCAGCCGCACGAGCACGAAAAAGCTTCAGGCGGCGACGAGGAGCAGCGCCGTGAGTTCGTTTCAACGTACTATCGCACCGCGTTGGCCTGGCAGGTTCAGGATGTCTTGACTGCGCTGGCTTACTTGACCGAGCATGAGGGGTTTAGCGAAGTGAGACTGGCAGGTCTCGGTGAGGCGGGAATTCCGACGCTACTGGCCCGCGCCTTGGAGCCGGCCAGCAAAGTGAGCTTGGCGATTGCCGACTTGGCCGGCTTTGACGGGCAGGATGAGAAGACTTGGACCGGTCCACGGACACAGGCCGGGATGTTGCGTATCGGAGACTTGAGAACCGCCGCGATTCTTGCGGTACCGGGCGATCTGGTCTTGCACAACGTCGGCCCGGGTTTTGATGCTACTCCGATCCGTATGGCGTACCGAGCCTCCAACCGCGCATCGGGGCTGGAGGTCTCACAAGCTTCCTGGAACGTCGGTAGAGTCCTGGAGGTCCTCGGCTCCCGGTAGTGCTTGCGGCTCGACGCCGCCCAGCAGGTGAGGCAGTCCTTCTTCGAGTTCCAGAGGCTCTGTCAGATCGGTCGATAACTCCATAAGAAACCGGCTTGGCTTCATCATGATGAGACTCTTCGAGCGGTTGCGGTAGAACTGCGGCGTAATTAGATAAATCTCGTCCTTGGCCCGCGTCACTGCGACGTGAAGCACCCGTCTCTCCTCTTCCAGGTCCTCCTGTGTATTGATGGCGAAGTCCGTCGGGAACCTGCCGTCTGCCAGCCAGGGGATGAAGACGATGGCCCACTCCAGACCTTTGGCCTGATGGACCGTGCTGAGCGTGACGAATTCCTGCTCGTCGGGGCCGGTGACGACGGTTTCGCCGGACAGTTCGCCGGCCAGCGCCACATCGGCCAGGAATGCCTCCAGAGTCTCGTATTGAGCGGCGAAGCTGGCCAGACCCTTAATGTCTTCTCTACGAAGGTCAGCGCCGTCATAGTGGCCGATCAGGTAGTCATTGTAGGCCGAGGTCATGATCTTGTCGATCATCTCCGCCGGGGTATTGATTTGCCTCAACTCCTGGACAAGCCGGACGAATTCTCGATAGAAATCCCTCGCGCTGGATGGGAATATCTTGGCAGTCATGGGTTCACACGCGCTGTCCAGCGGATTGTCCGCCCGGCTGATGTGCTCCCACGTTCTGTTTGCTAGGGCCGTCCCGACTCGGGGCAGTATTTTCAGGACGCGAAGCCAGGCAAGCTCGTCGCTCGGATTGTGGATAATCCGCATGTAGCACAGCACGTCCTTCATGTGAGCCTGCTCGAAGAAACGCAATCCGCCGCGGACGTGGAAAGGGATGTTTCGTCGTTGCAGCTCAAGCTGGATTTCCAGGGAATGCCAGTGGCTGCGGTAGAGAACGGCCATATCGTTCAGGCTGCGTCCTTCATCGAGAAGATGGAGAATGTATTCGGCGATAAAACGGGCCTGGACAAAATGATCGTAGCATGGAACGATGGCTGGTTTGAGTCCTGATGACCTGACGGCCCGCAGCTCTTTGGGGAGCCTCTGACTATTGCAGGCGATATTGGCATTCGCAAGCGTCAGGATTTCGGGCGTTGATCTGTAGTTGGTTTCGAGCCGGTATTCCTTTGTCTCCGGATACCGTTCTTTGAAGGAGATGATATTTCGAAAGCTCGCTCCTCGGAAGCTGTAGATCGCCTGGGAATCGTCGCCCACGACCGCGACGTTGCGGTGACGCTCGGCTAACAGATCGACGATTGCGCCTTGGATGGCGTTGGTGTCCTGATATTCATCGACGAGAATGTGCAGGAATTGTCGAGCCAGCAGGTCTCGCACGTCCTGATGCTCTATGAGGAGTCGAAGCCAGATGCTGAGCAGATCGTCGAAGTCCAAAAGCTGCCTTTGCATCTTCTTGCTATTGTACAGGATGAGGACCTGTTCGATCTGCTGTAACTCCTGGCTGAACATGGGGTAACGCTTGGTCAGCACGGCTTCGAGGGGATCCAGCGTATTCTGAACGAAGCTCGATATGGAGGCGAGAACGGATTTTTGGGGGAATCGTCTCTTGTGGATGTCGACGCCGGCGTCCTGGATGCACGAGGCGATCAGGTCTTTCGAGTCCTCCCGGTCCAGGATAGTGAAATCAGGTGAGATACCTAATTTCGAGCCGTATTGGCGCAGGATGCGGTTCGCGATGTGGTGAAAGGTCCCGCCCCAAATATCCCGGGTCTTCTGCTGTACTAACGTCTCGACTCGGCTGAGCATCTCACGCGCGGCGCGATTCGTGAACGTCACGAGCATGATCCGCGATGGATCGACGCCGTTCTTGACGAGCCAGGCCAGTCGGTAGGTTAAGGCTCGTGTCTTGCCGCTCCCGGCTCCCGCGATGACCAGCATAGGTCCGCCCGGGGCGCTGGCCACGGCGAGCTGTTCCTCGTTCAGGTCCGCAGCGAAATCTATCCCGCCGGCGGCGGTTCTCGATTTAAGGGCAAATGTTCTTGTCATCTGTCAAATCTCGACGATGCCAAACAACCGATTCGGTCGTCGAAAAGTCGTCGTCCCCAGAGAGGATTCTGTCACTGTCGGGCAATGACCGCCAGCCAATGACCCTTGCCGGGAGCCTTGACGGTTACGATTTCCCGGCCGGACAGCGTTTGTTCGCCTTTCCATTCGCCCGTGCGAATGTCGATCCATCGAAGCGAGTAACGGCCGGGAGCTTTGCGCAAATCGAGACCGACCTCGCCGCCGTTAGTGAAATAGAGGGCATAGCTCTTGCCAGGATTCGCCGCCAGGTAGGCCTCGTTATTTTCCCTGTCGGCCAGCAATTCATTAGCCGCTCTGATATCCCAGGGTTTCATGACCGATTCGAGCTTGCGGGCCGCCTGCACCGAGGCTATCGAAAGCTCCGAGAGGCCCAGGCCGGAGGTGGGGCGGTGGAACCGCGCCGAAGCGGCGCCTCCGATCACGTGACGCCACCAGCGTTCGATCCCGTCCCTGGTGTTGCCATGTCGCCCGCCGTCGGCGCCGTAGGTCTTGACCGTGTTCAGCGGGCGGGGTTTCGCGGCGGTGTATCGCAACGCCCACTGAAAGTTATCCCAGTGCTCCTGGCCTTTCTTCTGGTTGTTCTGAGAAACGTCACAGAAGCCATAACGTTCCGGGTGATCGAAGGTCCGCTTGTGCCTTTTCGCTTTCAGGTCCCAATCATCCCACATTTCCGTCACGTACACCGTCTTGCCCTTTGCTTTTGCCCGGTCCAGGATAAACTGCGACCAGTAAGTCGCCCACTCCTCTTCGCCGGACGTTTCATTATCCATGCAGTACAGCACGTGATCGTATTTGAGAGCGTAGGAGAGCAACTTTCCGACAAAGCGTTTCTGGTATCTCAGCACGGCGGTGATGTTTCGCTGTTTCGGTGTGGTGAAAAAGAACGGCTGCTCATTCCGGCCGGCGTGGTTCGGGTAGTTCGCCACGAAGGTGCTCTGTTCGGCCGAGTAATTCACGTTGTTTTTCGGATTGTAAGGATGGCCCGGCCAGTTGCCCTGGGAATAGTCGAATCGATCCCAGACTTCGATCTGAACGATGATGTCCCGCTCGGCCGTCTCCCTGAGAAAGCGATCAAAACGCTTCCAGTACACGTCGTTCCATTGCTCCAAATCGTACTTGCCATCATCTCGCTGTTTGAAGGGATATACCTCGAAGCCCTTGTCCTTTCGGTCGCTCATCGTGTTTCGGACGTAATTGGCGCCTATGGCCTTCATCGCGTCGAGGTGTTGTTCCAGGTCCGGCGAGGGCCACTGGAACAGGTTGTCATCGTCGCTGGCGCCTAACAACAGCACGGGTTTTCCGTGGTACTGCCAGTAGCGCGGATTCTCAGAGTAAGGTCTTATGCCGTTACTCTCGGCGTCTTGCTGCCCGAAGGCTTGACAAACGACAAGAAGAAACAACATGTTGCCGACGCAGGCGGCTCTACACATGGCGGGGTCTCCTCGAACTCCATGTCCCAAAAATCCTGCAACCCGATACAGATCGAGTTGTGCCGTGATTCTAACATTGTATCTGCCCGGCTTCAAGGCCTATTTGGGATAGGGGGATCGCCTCGCGGCGCAAGATTGGTTCCCGGTCTCAGTGCAGCCATAAGACGATCGCGGCGATGTAGGCTGCATACACGCCCAGAAAGAGCCCGGCTTCCCATCGGTCCAGGGTTCTCCTCTTGCCCGTTAACATGCAGAGCAACAGGAGCAAGCTCGCGAAGATCAGCAGGCCGATATCGACGTTGACCTTCGGGTTAAGCGGGAGAGGTCGAATAATCGAACTGAGGCCCAGGATGCAGAATATGTTGAAGATGTTGGAGCCGATGACGTTGCCGATGGCGATGTCCGGGTTCTTGCGGTATGCGGCGGCCGCCGAGGTTGCGAGTTCGGGCAGGGAAGTGCCGACGGCCAAGATCGTCAGGCCGACAGCCATTTGACTGACGCCCAGAAGTCGTGCCAGTTTCACCGCGCCGTCCACAACCCATGTGCTTCCGACAACCAAGGCCGCGAACCCGGCGACCATGAGTAAGCCCGTTCGCAAGAGTCCATCCCGCGTGCCAGACGACGCCTCTTCAACGTTTGCGCCATTTCGAGCAATACTCGCCGAGTAGTAAAGAAAGATCGCGAAGAAGCACAGCAGGATAAGTCCTTCGCCGCGGGACAATCGGTCGCCGGCGCTGCTGTTCAAAAACCTGTCATTGGCCATGATGGCCAGTACAATGGCCGCCAGCAGACTAAGAGGTATCTCTTTCCAGACCGTGCCTTTGGTCACCGTCAGAGGATAGACAAGACCTGAGACGCCGAGGATCAGGAGGATGTTCGCGATATTGCTTCCGATGATGTTGCCGACGCTGATCTCCGTATTTCCTTCAATACTCGCGGTGACGTTCACAGCCAGCTCCGGCAGCGACGTGCCGAAAGCCACAACGGTCAGGCCGATGGCGATTTGCGAAACACGCAGTCTCTTGGCCAGAGTCGACGCGGCGCTGACGGATATATCGGCGCCCTTTATCACAAGGACGAATCCGACGGCCATCAAGACGTAGCTCAGCACACGAGTACCTCCCGATATGTCCTGGAGTCCTCCCCCGAAGAGGAAATCTTCTTGTCGATGTCGGCCAGAAGATCGAGCAGGCCCGTCCGGTTGGCGGTCTGCACCGCAAGGCCCGGCCTCGCGTTAGCCTCCAGCACGACGGGGCCTTCGTTGACGTCCAGTACGATATCGACACCGATGTAGCCCATCTGTATTATAGCGCTTAGACTCTGCGCCGTGGCGAGAATGCGGCTCCAGTGAGGTATGATCAGTCCGCCGATGGCCAGGCCAGTGTCCGGGTGGGTCGCTATGGCACGATTGCGCCAGACGCCGCCGAGCGTGCGGCCCGTTTCCAGATCAATGCCAGCCGCGATGGCACCCTGGTGCAGATTGGCGCGGCCTCCGGAGGCCTTCGTGGGCAAACGGAGCATGGCCTGGGCCGGCCAGCCACGATACATGATGACCCTGACGTCAGGCGTTCCGCCCACGCTAAGTCCTTCGAAAATCGAATGCGGCCGGATTCTCTGCTCGATGATGACGCGGTCGGACTGGCCCGCCAGGGAGTACAGCCCCGACAGCGTCGAACAAACGTGGTACCGAATCTCTGAAAATGAGATCCGTTCTCCTTTGGTTCCGACGAAGGACTCGCCATCGCGTCCAACAATGACCAAGACGCCGCGCCCGCCCGAGCCACTGGCCGGTTTGACGACGAACTCCAAATGCTCACCGATCATCGTAGCCAAGCGTTTAGCGTCGCCGAAGCGTTCGATGATGGCATGAGTTTTCGGCACGGCAATTCCGTGGGTATGGCACAATTGCTTTGTGACAATCTTGTCGTCCACGAATTTGTAATTGTGACGCGGATTGAGCTCAAAGAGGTACTGGACGTTCCGCCGGTTGATGCCGAGGACTCCCCGCTTGCGGAGTTCCCGGGGCCAGGCCCATGGCCTTATAATGGCGGTCTTGTGCATCAGTGCCGTTCCTTCGTTACGCTCGAAGCGAAATCTCGAAAACGCCACAGCTCCGTCAGACGATAGCCCGCGTATCTGCCAATTAGCAAAAGTGCTGCGGCTACGATGAGCAGCGTTTCAGGAAAGACCAGTACGAGCCGGCTCAAGAAATCCACGTGCAACAAGAGCAAACAGCATATCGCCGCCACTAACGTGCCGCCAAGCACCTTGAATGCCTCTGCGTATCCGTCCTCCTCGGCCATGACGTTGAATCTCTCAACCATCATCGTGAGAATGACCATGGGAAGGAGGGTCGCGGATGCGGTGGGTGTCAGCCCGAGGTAGTCGAGAATGGAGACTCCCAGGACCATCAGCAGAATAACGAGGGTCAAAATGATACCGAGGCGTGGGACCATGAGTATCTTGAGCTTGTTGAGAGCCAGCCTGGCAAGCACGCCGACGCCAAGAATGACGACGAGAGCCAGCGTGCTCATTCTCCAGTCGGCTTGCACAAAACTCAGTGCGATCAGGGCCGGCGTAAATGTGCCAAAGGTCCGAATCCCAACGATGTTTCGCAAAATCGCGGTCATCAGCGCTCCGAACGGCAGAAGGAGAATGAGTGCTATGACGGCTTGCATGCCCGGCGAGAGCCTTGTCAGATCGAAGATGCTCAGCCATCCGTGGCTCGCCCAGGGTTTTGGAACCGGGCTGGGGAATATCCGGCGGATCGACCAGCGTGTGCGAAGGTCAGCATCCGCGGCTGAAGCTCTGACGATCTGGCTGCCGTCCACTCTGATTGGCACGAACGTGGAGGGCATCTCGCCGCGGTAGCCGTTGACAGGGTCGTACGAGCACCAGCCCTTCTTTGTGAATGCCTCGACCCAGCAACGTGTTTGGGGCTCCGATGACGCCGTCAGTTCGAACCCGCTGACTAATCTGGCCGGGATTTTAACCGCTCGGCATAGAGCCACCATTGCCCGCGCCCGCCCGATGTCCGTCCCGCGACGGCGTTCCAGACTGCGCGCCGCGTCCGCAGGGCCTCGCGGTCCGCTCGGGACCATATTCTCTGAGCAGTAGTCAAAGACCTTTTCCAGCAATTCACTCTTGTTCTGGGCACCTGCTCTTAGATCGACAAGAATCGCAGAGATCACGGGCGCAGAGACCTGAATGGCGGGTTCTTCGCGGAGGTAGTATGAGACTTCCTGAGCAGATAATCCCACCTTCGCACCGGTTGTCTTCCATAAATCGTCTTTGCTCAGATGAATATCGAAATCCGCCGTGAACCGGCCCTGCTCCGAGCCGAGAAGGGGAACAATCACAATCTCGCGGGTGTGGGTCTTGCCGGCTCTGACCGTGTCCATCCAGAGACCGTGGTAGGAGAACGACTCCTTGAAGACCCGGCAATGAGCGGTGCTCTGGGGGATCGCAACGTAGACTCTGGCACCTTTGGGACTCGGTATCTCGATTTCGTAGGTTAGCTTCCAAATGCTCTGGCCGCCGGGTAAGGCGGGTCCCTCCAGGGATTTGGCGCGCATAGCTAAACAAAACGCACCGAGTGCGAACAAAACGATGGCAATTGAAAGGACCAGTTTTTGTTCCCTGATCATTATTCACTCAACGAATCGCAGGAACGATGTCTTTGACTTTGCTTCCTTTTCAGGGAAGTAAAGGATATACACAAACCTTTTGAGAGGATCTTCCAGGAAGACCGACCGCTCGGAAGCGCTCTCGTTGTACTCAAGACGTCTGTAACCGTCGGCGTCGAACCCGGCAGGCGCCTCCAACCTGAAGAAATAGAAGGGTGTGAGTCGTCGGATAGGTTTGTTCTTCAACTTCTTGACGATTCCGGCGACTTGACTGCCCGGAAACATGCGCACAAGGTACTTCTCGTTCTTTGCTTCAGGCAGTCTGTATCTCGGCGTCGAGATTTTCACGGTGTGTGGATCAGTAAACGTGGCCATAACCGGCTCTTTCCCGGCTCTTAGGGAAGAGGGAAACAGCCTGATCTCAGGATCGCCCCAGAAACCGAAGCTCAACGCCGCGCGGTAGGCCTTTGCCGTCTCCTTGTGCCCGAGTTGCTTCTTCAACGCCGCCAGGCACAGAAAGTAGTTCCGCGCGTCCCGTAGTGCCTCGCCAACGGTCTGGTTCCTGTACAGAAGGCCGTCGCAGAACGCCTTGACAAAGGCGCTGCCCGACGCACTGTACACGTTCGTCGTGCTTCCGACGAGACCAACGCCTCCCAGATCGAGGATGCGTCGGTTTGTCGGTTCTTCGAGGGAGTGGCAACTCTGGAGGACGACGACCGGCAGACCCGCCAATTGTTCCAGAGGAGTGTACGGAGGTCTCTTCTCGGCATCAGTCAGCGAGTCATCCTCACGCTCTCCGTCCGCGGCCGGATCAGACCCGTCCGGTGGTCTCGCATAGCCGTACACCTCCTGTACGTCCGGCTCCTGCTCCCAGGCTAATGGATTCTCCGAAACTCCTTCGATCGGTTCATGTGAGGAGTACATTTCCGTTTCTTCTTCATAATAGTACTCGTACACCTCACACGGGTCGCGGAACAACAGTTGATCGGTGATATGCCCTTCATAGACGATGAATTGGGCTTTTGTGGCGGCGTCCACGACCTCGCGGGTGCTGGAGCCTTGGTCATAGAACTCAGTCAGGTCAATATCGAAGTTCTTGAATTCCTCGGCCGTGATACGCGTCACCACCTCCGCCAGAGGGAGTGAGCTGTATACTGTTTGGGGATTGCCGATTACAACCACACGGGTAGGCTGCTCGGTCAGTATCGCCTCACGGGCCAGGCTGCCCGCGATCATTCTCGACGCGTCGGCGATGTCTCTAAACGGGATACGCCCGACGCCGAACGACGCCGCCGATCCGTCCAAAGAACCCGAGCAAGGTTCTATGCCAACCTCATATTCGGCCAAGAGATCAGGATCGGCCACCGTCAGGCCTCCAATTGAGTCGTGGTCGGCTAATATAGTGATCGTTCTCGGCCGCAAGGCATGCTTGTCTATGAGGCCTGCAACCTTTTCCTCCGCCTCGGTCGGTGCATCGGAAGAGCACAGGACTACCGGCGCCCTTCGCATCACGCTTAAATAGGGTGCCAGCCAGGACGCGTTCCCTTCTCTGTCTCCCCCGTCGGGCGTGCGAGCCAGAACGACGTTTCTCACGTTGTCGACGCCGATCAGCCCGACGGTCCGGCTTACAATTGAAGTCGTACCCAGTTGCTCAATTTTGCAGGTCTCTGAAAGCGTTCCGAGCGATGGACTCTTTCCGGCTACCAGAACATTGCTGACGCCCATTTCTTGTACAATGACGGGGAGGCGCGCCAGGTCTGCCTCGTCTTCGCAGACAAGGATCGGGACCTTCATGCGGCCAGCCATCGTTGCGCCGAGGATGCTCAGTTCAGGATCACTCGTTTGACAAAGCACAACCGTTTCGACGCGCTGCCAGTACTTCCTGGCGAGTAACAGCGTCGTGTCCAGCAGAGTCGAGCCCTTGATCTTCTCTTTCCTGATGGGGTTTTCCGCGAGGTCGGGAAGCTCCAGAATTTGATTCACCGAAATCACTGTGCATGAATTGCATGAGGGCAAGAGGTGGGTGAGCGTTTGTTTCTCGTCTTTGGTCGGTTGACTGGAGAGGGCAAGGAGGATCGGTGTCCGGCCTGATTCCTTCACCTTGGCGGCCACCGGCGCGGTTGCCAAAATCAATCCGCTTTCCTGGTCACCGACCAGGATCATTTCCAGGGGTTTTGTGCGAGCGTCGGTTCCGGCTGGACTTCCCGAAGCACCTCCAATGAGGGGATGGGCCGAGAGGCCAACCGCCAGGCAAACTATGAGGGCGATGCTCGCTTCTCGCAAGACCCCCCCTCGGCGAAGCGTTGTCATGTTAGGTTTCTCCTGTCACCTTTCTAAGGGCGCCACGGGAATTTCTTGACGTAATCAAGAAGGTCCTCCAGCTTGGCGCTGGCGTAGCCGATGCATGAATCCGCCGCGCCATAGTACATATGCACGGTTCCATCCTTTTCCGTCCACCCGCAAGGGAAGACAATGTCGTCTACGTCGCCTTCTCTTTCATAGTGAGCTTTGGGGCCAAATATCCACTCGTCGCCGCGATGGGTCACGCGCGTTGGCTCCTCAAGGTCGAGCAGGGCAAGACCCAGGCGGTAGATCGATCCTGACGCCGTTGTGCGCACCCCGTGATACAATATGAGCCAGCCGTCCCGTGTTTCCAGAGGCGGAGCACACAGGCCGATCTTGCCTGCGTCCCACCAGCCTCCCTCGCGGGCGTGGATAACCTCCTGGTGATTGCCCCAGTGCTTCAGATCCGGGGAGAATGATATCCAGATATGGGCACCCAAGAGCGAAGACCTTGGAACCGGTCGGTGGAGCATCACCCATTTGTCGCCGAACTGTCTTGGAAATAAGGCGGCGTCCTTGTCTTCCGGCGGCATAACGGGTCCCAGTCTCTCGAAACTCCTGAAATCCTCCGTGGTTGCAAGAGAAACCAACGGACCTCCCTTGGAGTACGACGTATAAGCTATCATCCACTTGCCCAGTTTTTCGGCCCAGGTCACTCGCGGGTCCTCGATGCCCCAGAGCTCTTCCGGATGGTTTACGGGATCCGGCGGCAACGTAGGCTCCTTATCGATATCCCAGTTCGAGATGCCGTTTTTGCTGCGTGCGACAGTCAGGTGCGAGATGCCCCTGAAATCCTCGACACGGACCAGCAACAGAGTGTGATCGTGCACCCGGACCGCGGCCGCATTAAAGACCGAGTTGGCGGCGTAGGGCCAACTCTCGACCGACAGAATCGGGTTATTAAGATGTCTCGTGAACAGTTCATGGTCGCGTATCATTTTGGGGGTCGCTTTCACCTCTATCCCTTCGTTTGAGCAACAACGTACTGCAATCAAAGAGCTCCACAAACCCTTCAAGACTACACCTTCGCCGCACTTTGTCAATGCGATTTGAAAACTTCATTGCAAATTTCATCCGTTGGAACGAATTATCGCCGCGTGAGCGCATACCGTCATGGCCCCGCTATGGCGGAACAGAAGAGTGGACGCAGGCGGAGTGAGCGTGTAAGATGGTGAGCGGTAAGGAATGATTTGAAAGGACCCACCAAGATGCGAGCGTTATTGCCAATTGCGCTTCTGGCCGTCTGGTTTGGAACGAACGTGACGGCGCCGGCTCGCGACGGACAACAGCCGCAAGCCAAGGACCCCAAGATCGACAGGACAGTTCTTCAGAAGGATTTCCTGAAGCTTCGTTTCGGCCTGTTTCTTCATTTCAACATGGCAACGTACATAAATCGCGAATGGGCGAACGGCTATGAAGACCCAACGCTCTTCAAGCCCGCGAAGCTGGATTGCCGGCAGTGGGCCGAGGTGGCCTACGCCGCTGGTATGAGGTATGGTGTGCTGACGGTCAAGCATACCGGCGGCTGGTGCCTGTGGGACAGCGATTGTACGACACACGACATCGCCCGTTTTGTCAACTACAAGAACGGCAAAGGCGATATTGTCCGCGAATTTGTGGAAGCCTTCCGTGCGCGGGGGCTCAAGGTTGGCTTCTATTACTGTTTCCCCGGAGACTTCTCAAATACCCGTTTTGGAAGTGCGGTTCCCGAAGGCAAGCCCGACCTTCATGGACTGCCGCCGGAAGCGGCAGGGGACTACGTGGGGTTTATCAAGAAGCAGTTAGCGGAATTGCTGACCAGATACGGCCCGATCGATCTGTTGTGGATTGACCAGTATTCCAACAAGTACACCCGTTCCCGCTGGCAAGAGGTCCGGGCGCACATCAAGTCACTCCAACCACAGTGCCTGGTGATCGGCAACAACGCCCATAGTCTGAAAGACTCTGACGTGTACAGTTGTGAACTCCCATGGGATCCAAAAGGCTTGCCACCTGAGGGCAACACGATTCCCGCCGAGGTTTGCGACAATATCTCAGGCGGCTGGTTTTGGAATTCGGCCGACACTCCGGAGCGTACGAAGTCCGCCCGGCAAATACTCGATATGCTCAAGCTCTGCAATGGGCGAAACGCCAATTATCTTCTCAACGTCCCTCCGGATAGAAACGGACTTATCTCCGGTTTTCACCTGGAGCGCATGAAAGAGCTCGCGATGCTTGTCTCTGCTCAAAAGAACTCCCACGGGTCCCGCTGAGTCGTTCCGGTAACCTGGCATATCACGGCAATCAAC
>CAYZAH010000032.1:0-2039 GCA_964475805.1 uncultured Pirellulales bacterium
GCGTCTTTGGCGAAAAGCCCGCGAATTTTCTTTCTTCCTCATCGTTCATGTCTGGGACAGCCTTTCCGTTCAGTTTGTTTTCGACTCATGTTCCGTGAGGTTGTTTAGAATTCGCTTCAAATCGCTCTCAAAACGATCAATCTCGTCTTCCGAAAAACCTCGAAAGAATAGTTTCGTATGTTCCTGGGACAATCTGACATATTCACTTTCGAGATTCTTGTCCTTAGCCGTGCGATGAATGAGTATCTTGCGTCTGTCCTTTTGGGAACGTTGTCGCCTGACGTATCCCATCCTTTCGAGCCGGTCGAGCATGCTCGTCAGTGTCGATTTCTTCAATTGCGTCTTTTTGGCAAGCTCGTTGATTGAAATATTGTCCTGCTGCCAGAGTGCGAACATAATCCTGCCCTGGGCGGAATTGATCTCGATGCCGTACTTGTTGAGCATCCGTTCGAATATTCTACCGGCAACCTGACGTATCTTGGCCATCAGGAAACCCGCCTGACGTTGTTGTCTCATTATCTCAGTCATTGGCTACAGCTTGAATTCGAACAGACCTTCTTTGGAGCATCCTCTCGCGAATGTGGGCGATAGTTTCAGCACCGTGAATTCGGGATCCTCTGGGCCTTTTGGCCAGTGGATTTCCCAGACATCTTGCCAGAGTTTCCGTTTGAACTGATAGTCTTCGATTACCTCCACTTGACCGCCCAGCATGAGGGCCCGAAGCTCGCGTGGCTTGCAGAAATACGCGGAAACTCTCGGATTTGCTCGGATTTGCTGCATTTTGACCGACGACGTTCCGGTTGCGAAGTAAACCACGAAATCCTTCTTGTCCGGCTCAAGAAGCTCCGCACAAGCGGGGTTTTCTTCCTTATTTCTAAGATTGCTCATCATTCGCGTGTGAGGAAAACCATCGTCGCCGAAAGTGCTCAAATATACCGCGTCGGCTGTATCCATGAGATTCAGGCACGCTCGCTTCAGTTCTTTTTCGTCCATTTTCTCTCCTTTGAGTTTCTCCATTGTTCCTCGTCAGCCCTCACGTATTTGCGACTCTATTCAAATAATCCTGCTCCAAGCTCACTTCCCAACGTTCCCCGCACGACATGTAGATACCGCCGCGGCCGAACAACGCTGAGCGCTTCCGGTGTAACGAGAGCTTTTTCCAATTGTATCGTCCCCGTTTTTATGACGTTCTTTTCATCCAAAATCACCTCCGGCCCCGCTTGTCCGTATATCGCAGACGCCGTTCCAAAGCCCGACTCGTATTTATTGTCTGTGATGACACAATCACGAACGATGTATTTCTTTTTGTTATTCGGTGCCCTCATCCAGACATACTGGCTGCGCGTGATGACGTTGTGATGGAAGTCGAAATCCACGTCCGTCTGACACGTCCAGACAGCCGCGATATCCGCCCCATCGACAATGCAGTATCGCATCGCGTTGCCCTTGCTGATGCCTCCTTCGGCGTCCCAGAATATCGCGGGTATGTCGCATTGATAGAAAATACAGTGATCGACGACAAGTCCCTGGCCGTTTGCACATATCGGACAGTTGTACGGCGACGCCTGCTCGTCTCCGACGAACACACATTGTGTTACAACCAAGTCGTCAAGCTTCTTGTTCATTCTGAAAATCGAGTATCCCCATGTTCTCGGTCGTGGATTACCAAGAAACTTGATCCCTTGTACCGTCGCGTGGCTCACTTCCACCCTGATCGCGATAGCGTGCTTCTCCGTGCTCGCCCCCTGCCCTTTCACCGTTGAGAGCACGACCGGCATCATCGCCGGGGTCCAATCTTTCTGGTCCGGCAGAACCGTCGCCTCTATGACGAATCGCTTATTCTCCGAGTATTGACGTGAGTTCTCGAAAACCACCATTTCGTCGATACAGTAAGCTCCGGGCCTGATCCTGATCGTCGTCGGCCCCGGCTCTTTGCTACCGTTGACCAGAACCGCCGCCCGTGCTAACGTGCGTACCGGCTGACCCTCCGTGCCCGGATTCGCATCATTGCCGTTTGTGTCGTCCACATACAACACCTC
>CAYZAH010000032.1:2139-14431 GCA_964475805.1 uncultured Pirellulales bacterium
AAATTCATCGCCGTCTTTCTCAGGCACCGAGGGAATATCCGGGCCGTGGAGAAAGAGCTTGGGATTTCCTACCCGACGATCAACAAAATGCTCGACAGCATCAACGCCATGCTGGACGCCACGCGGGCAACGCAGGAAAAGCCGCTCACGCGAAAAGAAATCCTCGACTCGATTGAACGAGGCGAGATGACCGTCAAGGACGCCACCTTGATGCTTAAGACGCGAAAGTAAGTGAGGAAAAAAATGTCGGAGATATTTCCAAATTCATACGCCGTTCTCTTTATCGCCCAAATCGTCGCGCTTATGGTCATCTACATTATTCTCCGGCTTAAGGGCAAGCTGAAGGTGATGAATTCTGTCTGTCTGGCTGTTCTGATCGTAGCAGCATTGACGTTGCTCCTGCTCTGTTTCGATCTGCGCTCCATCGGTCCTGTTTCCCGTGCCGACGTTCTGGAATATATCACTGGGACGTTCGTCGTAGCCGCACCCTTCATGTTGATCCTGATCGGCAGATTTCTCGCGCCATTGCTGGCAGAAATCGCCTCCATTCGCAAGGACGGCGATCCTGAGAGAGCACGCATCCTCCGAATGGTAGAAGACCGCAAGATCACTGCAGAGGAAGGTAGCGATCTGCTCGAAGCGATGGGCAAATCGAATGCTCTGCGAGGACAGGACAAGTTTTCTCGGCTCGACATGGCCGTACTCGGCGGCGTGGCCCTGGTCGTTATGGGTTTCTTTCTGCCCTGGGTGCACATTCGCATCTCCGAGATACCTCGAATGCGGGGAATACTGAACGTTTTCGACCAAAGCTCGGCTTATCAGGCGGGATATCACACCGGCCCTCTTGGCTGGACGATCTTCGCCATTGCGATCATGTCCATCGTCCCAGTGTTCGTAACGCCGAAGGGGCTCCTGTATAAAATCTCGATCTTCCACCTCTTCCTGGTGCTCGTCGGCTTGCTCCTGGCTCTGATCACCCTGCTCCGCGCGGGCAATCATCTTGGCATCGGCATCATTGCCTGTACGGTGGGATTTACGATTGAACTCATCGCCTCAGGCGCAAAATTCAAGCGTCTGGCAACCTAATTATTTTGTTATCGCTTTGCTATACAATCAAATTCGTCGAACAAAAAACATAATCCGGTCTGTTTGGATATTCTCGATGAAATCTGCGACATATTGGTGACGTCGTTGATATTCTCCAAGAAACGCATCTTGTTCACTTCTTTTTTCCGCCAAATCCACAAAGAATCATACCAGCCAAGTAATTGAAGCTACCTATAAAGGTATGGCAATATTTAGTCGATGAAGTTTCAGAATACGTGTGCAAGGTCCTAAAACACATGTTGCCTTTCTACTTAGGGAAAATGATGGCAAAAGAACCTCCATTTGAAGATGAATTCGAGTATAAGAAGGCTGAAAGAAGCGAGTGGATGAGATGGGTTGTGCCCATAATCCTCGTACTTTTCGTGTTGTTGCTTGTGGCAGGAGTGGCCTCGTCAAGTCACCCAAACAATGCCTTGAGCAGCGGTAACGTTGTGGTATTTGTTCTGGCGGCTCTGCTCTGTACGCTCGTGGCTGTCTCCCTGATGCTGACGGGAATAGGCGAGTGGTTCAAAAAGATAGAGGAGAACATCCGCTCATTGGCTACGGACGCCGTTGTGACACGAGTTGAACAGCATCGAATGAGCAAGGCGAGTCTCAGTAATAGCGAGCAAATCGGGACAAAAATCTCATTGCTTGAGGAGAATCATCGCCTGCTACGAGAAGTAATAGAAAACACAAGCAAGGAAACAAACGACAAGATCGCAGTTATGTCGGAAGGCCAGCAACAACTCCAGACGGACGTGAAAGATCTCAGCGAAAAAACGAATAGCATTACTGCTGAGTTCACTAACCTGACGACTCAACAGACTACAATCAATGAGATCCTGCAAACTCACTCGGAGGCCGGCGACGCTCAAATATCGGCTCTTACTACAAGTCACGGACAGCTTGAAACGAATGTTGACAGCCTTCGAGAACTGGTACAGACCATCGCCGACGGCGTTACGAACGCGGCCCGCGAACAGAGCGCATCACATAGTTTGGTTCAAGGTAGCATCCAAATAGTGACCGATAACATCCAGAGCATCGAGAAAAACCAAGAAATCCTTCAAACGATGGTGAAAGCTCTCGATCAAAAGGCCACCGAAACGGCTACTGGAAATGCCGATGTATACCAGGCAGCGAACAAGAAACACGAGGAGTTGACGGATAAGATGGGAACATTCATGGAGGATCGAAAGACTATTCATGCCGGTGTGAACGGACTCGGCGAAAAGATCAACCAGCTAACTCGGGAAATTGAACGCGTTAGCGCTGAACAGATCGCGTTGAGCGAAACATTTCGGGATCATGCAAAGGCTCTTAATGCTCAAATGTCAACTCATAATACCGACCATGAACGATGTGATGCCGCCGTTCGTGATCTTCGTGGGCTTACCCAAACCGTTGCAGATAGCATGAATAACATCTCAGAAGCGCAGGCCGTGATCCGTCAGGCGCTGCAAGATAACACCAAAGCGCTTACCGGTAATACACGCGTTATCGAACAACATCAAACGACTCTCCAGGCAGAAGTCAACAAAGTCACTAAGACCAGTCAGCAGATTGCCGATGTCACAACCGCTATGGCCAGAGAGCAAGCGACTCTCCATGAAACAACAAAAGCCGTTAATGAAAGACTCTCAACTCGAGTTTCAACCCTTTCAGAAGATCAGAAGAACATCCGCACCGGTATCAGAACTCTCGATGAGAGGATTGCCAAAATATCGGCTGGAATAGGTTCATTAGCGGAAGAACAGTCCGGCCTGCATCGATGTCTCAAGAACAACAAGAACGAGTTAACTGATCGAACGAGAGTCGCTGCACAGGATATGGAAAGACTACGAGCCGGTATTCGTGAGCTTCACAAGGCCGGCAGAACACTGTCTGACACCGTCAGAGCATTAGCCAGATTGCAGGAAACTCTCACGAAAACAATGAAACAGAGAGATCAAAAAACAGTCGATCCATTGGCCACTCTTTCATCCGGCCGAAGACACTTCCAGAGTAATTCCAGGAGAAACTGGAAACCAAACCAGAAGGTCGAGTTTGAGGAGAAAGACTATCAGGAATTGACAGCTATGGCTGATTTGATTTCACAAATTCAAGAGGGTCCGGCTCACCCTCAAAGAAAAACGAGCCACACAGAGAGCGGCCAAGAAAGCCTGTCTCAATCGAAGAGTTTACCTGTCATGTCGAGAGATCACACACAAAGCTATTGAGTAGCTGATACAGCCCCGCGACAACCGGTTCCTGGTACGAGAGATTTTTCAAGAAAATTTCAATTTTCTCTTGACTTATTCGACATATATCGAATACTATCTACCCCTATAGAATAAGGAGTTCGAGACATGTCGAAATCGAAAGAAGATGCAAGTCGCCGGGAAAGCAAGTCCGCCGTGGAGCTCACGGAAGCCGAATGGGAGATCATGAAGGTGGTCTGGGAGAAGGAGCCCTGCGCCGCGGGCACCGTCCAGGAGACCCTGGCGAGCAGCCGAAACCGGGCGTACAGCACCGTCAAAACCACGATGGACCGCATGGTCGAAAAAGGATTTCTGAAAATCGAGAAGATCCGAAACCTCCAGCTCTTCCAATCCTGCATCAGCGAGGTGGACGCAAGACGGGGAGAGTTCCGCAGAATGCTCAAGCGGGCTTTCGACGGGGCCTTGACACCGATGATGCAATTCCTGATCGAGCATGAGGGGCTTTCTAAGGAAGAAGCATCGCAGTTGCGAGAACTGGTTGAGGGACAAAAGACGGAAGGCGAGAAAAAGGGAAAGGCGAGAAATGAATCCTCTCATCAATGATTCTCTAACGGCTTTGAACGCTCTTGGCGCCAGATTCTGCGATTACGCCGGGAGCATGTTCGTCCAGTCCGGCGTCTTGGTCGTTTTGCTGCTGTTCGTTGATTTTCTGATACGTAAACGCGTAAGGGCGACGCTGAGATATTGGATATGGATGCTGGTTTTCATGAAACTCATCTTGCCGCCCTCGCTGAGCCTGCCGACGGGCCTTGGCTACTGGCGCGGAAAGATTTTGCCCGCCTCGATGGTCGTTCCGGAACAAAGCTCGGCAATGGCCCAACCCGAACCGTCCGCTTTGCCCGTATTTGAGGACAAACCGCTTCCCGCAGAAGCCCTTCCGATTCAATCGTTTCAGACGGCTACGGAGCCGACCAGCCCACCCACACCCATCGTTCCGCGTCTGAACGCCATCACGTGGCAAACCGTTGTCTTTGTCCTATGGCTCGTGGGCGTGATCGCTTTCTCGGTGTTGCTAATCCAACGGATATTGTATGTCAGGCGGCTGATCGTTCAGAGTGAACCGGCAGAAAATCGGTTTACTGAGATGCTGAATCGGTGTCGCGAGCGGGTCGGTATTCGCCTCCCTGTCGCAATGCGCCTGTCGAACGACATCTCCAGTCCCGCCGTCTGTGGCTTTTTCAAACCGGTTATCCTCATGCCGACAGCGCTCATCGAGAAGCTCTCGACGGATGAACTCAGGGCCGTTCTGACCCACGAGATGTGCCATATCGAGAGAGGCGATTTGTGGATTAACTCCGCTCAGACGATATTGCAGATCATCTACTTCTATAACCCGCTCGTCTGGCTGGCGAACGTCGTAGTCCGAAGAATTCGCGAGCAAGCCGTCGATGAGATGGTCCTCGTTACCCTCGGAAACGGAGCACAGGATTACAGCAATACCCTGATCGACGTCGCCGAAACGGCGTTTCTCAAAACAAACCTGAGTCTGCGCCTTATCGGTGTCGTAGAATCCCAAAAAGCATTAGAAGGGAGAATCAAACACATACTAAATCAGCCTATACCCAAAAGTGCGAAACTCGGTGTCCTCGGTCTAATGACGGTACTGATCTTTGGCGCGATACTCTTGCCGATGGCGCGAGCACAAAAGCAATCCAATGAGAACGCTGCGGCGGATTCGGATGCTCAACCACAGCATACATCAGAATCTGCAAAGGTGGATATCGCGATAGAGGACAAGGACTTGGAAGTGATAAAACTGTCCGATCGACTTTTTCAAGCTACGATTCCACTTCGCAATAGAGGCTCCGTGCCGATTCCCCGGTTTAGGGTGAATTTTTGTGCGGGCGATTCCGACAAAGGCGGACGGCTTCTTTCCGCTCAGGCAGCGGGACCTATCATGCCGGGTGATACCTGGAGAGAATACAATCCTGGTTTGAAGCTGGAACCCGGTGAAAACATCATTTCAGTCGTCGTTGACCCCGACAATCAAGTTGACGAATCGGATGAAACAAACAACAAGGCCTCGCAAGATGTCTCCAAGCTCTCTTCTGAATCCGAAAACGTGCCTAAGGTCGGGACCATAGAAAAGGTGAACCTGGCCGGAGATGATATTTTGCAGATTGAGGCCCAGGAAGCAAAAGGTTTCAACTTTCCGTTTTACTTGTTTATCCCCGGCGGGATAGATAAAGACAAACCGGTCTATGTATTTGTTGAAACAAACAATTCCGGCACCACTTCAGACGATCTCGATTTTCACCGGGTAAAGGCGCTCAAACTTGCAGAAAAAAGTTACGCTAACGAAATGGCCAGGCGGCTTGGTACTCCCTTGTTGGTTCCGACGTTTCCCCGACCCAGGACGAATTGGCAAGCTTATACTCACGCCCTCGATATCGACACCCTCGAAATACAAGAAGGCAAGCTCAAGCGTATCGACCTGCAATTAACGGCAATGATCAAATACGCCCAGGAGCTTCTGCGTTTCAACGGATTCAAGATCAACGAGCGAGTGTTCATGCATGGTTTTTCTGCGTCGGCGAAATTCGTCAATCGCTATTCTTTTCTGCATCCCGAAATGGTTAAAGCGGTTGCCGCCGGTGGAGTAAACGGACTGCCAACCCTGCCTGTCAGAGAATGGAATGGATGTGAGCTTCCCTTCCCGATTGGCATAGCCGGCATTGAAAGATTCACTGATGGGCCGTTTAACGAAGAGGCTTTCAGGAAGGTTGCTCATTATATCTACATGGGGTCCGTGGATAAAAACGATACCCTGCCGTCGCGTGATGCCTGGAGAGAAGAAGAAGCGGATATCATTAAGAAGGCCCTGGCCGAAAAGATGATGCCGGACCGCTGGGAATTAAGTCAGAAGATTTACAGCCAGCAGAAGCTCCACGCGCAATTGGTGACCTATGACGGAGTTGGCCATACAATAAGAAGCCAGATGCTGGATAACGTCGTCAACTTCTTTAAGGTAAACTCGGGAGAGGACTATGTGCAGATAAAGCCTTATAAGTATCCCTCTGCAAAAGTTGAAGAAGAGTCTCCAAAGCATGAAACGGGATCTGCAAAAATTGACATTAAGCCTGAAGATTTCAAAATTCTCTACGATAAGAGTCGAGGAACTTGTAGGCTTAGGGTTGCAATACACAACACATATAATATCGTCATCCCAGAGTTTAAGCTGAGATTTTATCGGGGTGATCCAAGGGATAACCTGGATGAGACGGGGAGTGTCCAAAAAGGCTGCTGCGGAGCGGGACCTATTCAGCCGGGGAAATGGTGGGGCGAAAACACATTGGGTCTTCATCTGCCGGATGGCGAATATGAGTTCACTGTCATGCTGGATTTTGACAATGATATTACCGAAATTGATGAAAACAATAACCGGGCTGTTTTGAAAGTCAAAATCGAAAACGGCCGGATTGCCGATCAATCGGCGACATACCCCGTCACCAGAGAAGTCGACACATTGAGTAAACAAACGACGCAGAAAGAAAAAGAAACGACAACAAAAAAAGTTTCAGGCATTGATATCAAACCAGCGAACTTTGATATTCGCTTCGATGAAAGTCGAGAGTCTTATTGTCTTGTAGTTGAAATACAGAATAATAGTAATCTCACGATCCCACGACTTAAATTGAGGTTTTATCGTGGCGTCCCAGATAACAACGTGGATGAGGCGGGGAATGCACAACGAGGCTGGAATAGAGCGGGACCTCTTGAGCCAGGTCAGAAATGGAGCGAAGGTACGCCCGGTTTCCATTTGCCGGATGGTCAATACGAGTTCAGTGTCGTGCTGGATTTTGACAACAGTATTTCCGAGATCGATGAAAGTAATAACCAGGCGACATTAAAGGTCAAAATCGAAAACGGCCGGATTGCTGACAAATCAGTTATATGTCCCAGCAAACCGCATACTCTTCCAATCAGGTCTTTGACAGGCGTTCCGACGGACGAGTCAAACTCGAAGCCGAACATATTTGTTATAAGTCCATCAGACTTCACGGTGTTTCGTGAAATCTTCGACATGGTCAAAGACGTGACCTTGAACAAAACGGAACGTTAACACGACAAAAAGTATTATGATGAGATTTTCGTCGATAAAATCCACAACAAGAAACCAGGTGATATTCTCGTTTTACTTTTCTCACTTGACAGTCCGGACCGCATCCCGACCGAGTATGAAGATATTTTGCCAAAGCCCTGGTCGGACATCGAGACCGATCTCAAACGCGGCCAGACCGTTGAGCTCAAGGGTAAAGCCCGTGAGTTGAACGTGATCCTTCTGGCAGCACCGACGAACGAGCAGCTCAGGGCACTCGTGCAAGAATCTAAACTGTTCAATCCCTCGGCAAAGTCCACCCCGTCGGTAACGCAGATGTCCGGATGTTCAGTGACGTTGTCCGATGGTACGATGGTTGAGTTACTTAGAGTTTGCGAGCATCCGAGCGAAGGAAAGCAATGGTGGAGGCCGAATGGGGCACTTATGGAGAATGCAACGGGAAGCCGACTGAAACATCATGAAGGCTATCGCGATTACGAGTTTGTGATGCGCCTAACGGGTACAGATGACATAAGCTATAGGTGGCAGGTTCCCGGCGGAACGCAAGGCTCCGATACAGGCGCCCCTGTCGGTAAAGACGGCAACCCGGTTTCTGATTTGCGCGTCTACACCGTCAACCAACCGCAGGATAAAAAGACGGCTACGGTGCGCATCGGAGCAACAGCAGCTAAATGGGATACGTTGGTGACCTATATCCCTCAAGATAAAGAAGAAACGTATTCTCTTAAGGAAGGTGCTATTGCTTTTGGGACCCCTTATGAAAAAGATGGAAGGACGCTCTTGCCGGTCGTCCACAATTTCAATCGTGGAAATCCTACAATGGCTATTCGCGTGATTGCCATCACTCGTTTGGGCCAGGAACTCGGATCAAGTTATAGTGGAAGCGGCGGGGATGTTTTGAGCAGTCTAACGTACGGATTTCAGTCATCTTTGGATGACATCCGTGAATTCCGGTTTCAAACACGGCCATACACGTGGGTCGAGTTCCAAAATGTCTCACTCAGGCCGGGATTGAAAACCGATGTGAAGATCAAAACAGAATGAGTTATGCTGATTTCTTCTTGTCCTTTGCGGCGAGCTTGGCTGCGTCGGCGGGTTTTGAGTCCTTGGTCTTGGATTCGGTCTTCTTCTCTGCGGCGCTCGTGCCGGTGCTGGGTTTTGCTTCGCTCTCTTTGGCTTTCTTGTAACCGTCGCTGCGATAATCGGTACAGTAGAAGCCGGAGCCCTTGAAGATGATACCGGCCCCGGCACCGATGAGGCGATGGACGGTCGGCTTGCCGCACTTCGGGCATTTTCGGATGGGCTTGGCCGTTATGCTCTGAAACAGCTCGAATTGGTGGTCACAATCTTCACAAACATAATCATACGTCGGCATGGCGGTTACTCCTCCTCAGCCGTTTCATATTCGTCATCTACTTGCTCGCCCGCGGTCGGCTCCGGCTGCCGATCTGTCTCTTCCGCCGGTCGTTTGTTGACGATCACTCTGCTCGGGCGAATGACCCGGCCGTTGAGTGTGTATCCTTTTTGAAACTCCTCGAGCACCACGTCATGGTCCTTCTCAGCGTCCGTTCGCTGGGTCATCGCCTGATGAACGGCTGGATCGAACGATTGCCCGAGGGCCTCTATTTGCTCGACGTTGTGCGACTTCAAAATGTCGATCAACTGGTCGTAGATGATTTGAATGCCCTTGATAAGGACGTCCACGGTCTCGGTCGTCTTCGCATTTTGCAGTGTGTGCTCGAAATTGTCCAGGACGGGCAGAAGCGATTTGATGATGCGCTCCTTCTCGTAGCAAATCGTATCACTAATCTGTTTGGGCACGCGCTTCTGGAAGTTCGCGTAATCGGCGCTGACCCGCTGGAGCTTGCCGAAGAGCTCATCCTTCTCTTTTTGCAGAGATTCGATCGTGTCACGAAGCTCTTTCAACTCGCCTTCCTTCTCCATCCGGTCGTGATCCGCATCCTGCGAATCGTCCGCTTTGGTCTTCT
The DNA here is from genome assembly GCA_964475805.1 of uncultured Pirellulales bacterium. Lineage (GTDB taxonomy): Bacteria > Planctomycetota > Phycisphaerae > Sedimentisphaerales > Anaerobacaceae > JAFGTG01. Next base: position 11,538 of record CAYZAH010000032.1, read on the forward strand.
CTTTCTTGTTCTTCTTCATCAGTGACCGCCAAAATGTTTCTTCAGCTTCTCAAAGAAACGTGTGGATTCAGGAGAAACATTTGTGTTCTCGGTTTCGGCAAATCTCCGGAGCAGATCTCGCTGCTCGGAGCTCAATCGCGTTGGCGTTTCAATCGTTACCTGGACGAGCTGATCGCCCGTTCGATGCGTTCGCACGTCCGGCAGACCCTGGCCTTTGATCCGAAAGACGCTTCCGTACTGCGTACCCGGCGGAATCTTCAAACCCTGCTTCCCGTTAATGCTCGGCACGTCAATCGTCGCCCCCAGGGCCGCTTGCGTAAACGTAATGGGAACAATCGCAATCAGGTCATTTCCATCACGTTTCAGGAACTCGTGCGGTTTGATCCGGACATAGCAGTAGAGGTCGCCTCTCGGACCTCCTCCGCGGCCCGGCTCCCCTTCGTTGGCCACGCGCACGCCCTGCCCTTCATGCACGCCGGGCGGGATTTTCACTTTGAGCGTCCGTTTCCTCGGGACTCGGCCTGTGCCGCGGCACTTCTTGCACGGGTTGGTGATAATTTGCCCCGTGCCCCCGCATTGCCCGCAGGTCGAGACCATCTGGAAGAAGCCGCCTCCCCTGGTGACCTGCCCGGTCCCGTTGCACGTAGGACACCGGCTGGGCGAGCTGCCCTTGGCGGCGCCCGTGCCGTTACACACGCTGCACGTATCCTGGCGGGTGAATTCGATGGTCTTCTCGGTGCCTTTTGCGATGTCATCGAGCGTCAGCTCGACGGCGGTCTCCAAGTCGTAGCCGCGAGTCGGCCCTCCACGCCGGCTCGCTCTTCTGCCCCGTCCACCGCCGCCAAAGATCCCGCCGAAGAAATCCTCGAAGCCGAACATGCTGAAGATGTCTTCGACGTTCATCCGAGAGAAATCGTGCATGCCGGCGCCGCGAAGACCTTCATGGCCGAACTGGTCGTAGCGCTGCCTCTTCTCTGTGTCGCTCAAGACCTCGTAGGCCTCGGCGCACTCCTTGAACTTAGCTTCCGCTTCCTTGTCATCCGGGTTCTTGTCCGGATGGTACTTCATCGCCATGCGCCGATAGGCGCGTTTAATCTCATCGGCGGAAGCCCCTTTGCCTACGCCCAGAACTTCATAATAATCCCGTTTGGCCATAGTACTTCGGAGTGCCTAAAGTGAACTAAAATGAACTAAAGTGAATTGCAGCGTGACGATGCAGTTCTCGACTTTAGGCACTTTAGTCACTTCCAACTTTAGGCACTTTGACATTACTTATCTTACGGACCCTGCTATCGGCTCTTCGTCCTTCTGATCGTCTTTCAACTCCGTGACTAACACACTCGTGGTCAGCATCAGTCCGGCCACGGAAGCGGCTGTCTCCAGCGCCGTTCGAGCAACCTTCGCCGGGTCGATGATACCCACCTTGAACATATCGACGAACTGGCCGGAATTAGCATCGTAACCAATGTTTTTGCCCTTGTCCATAAGCTGGGCCACGATCACGTCGCCCTTCTCGCCGGAGTTATCGACAATCTGAGTCGTCGGAGCCTTGAGCGCCTTGACGACGATGTCAACGCCGATCTTCTCGTCGCCCTTGGCCTTCGCGCGGGCTTTTTCCACCTCAGGGATTGCTCGCAGAAAGACGACGCCGCCGCCAATGACAACGCCCTCCTGGGCCGCGGCCCGGGTGGCGTGAAGCGCATCATCCAGCAAGTCCTTACGTTCCTTCATCTCCGTCTCGGTCGCGGCTCCCGCATTGATGACGGCTACGCCGCCGGTGAGCTTGGCCAGACGCTCCTGCAATTTCTCACGATCGTAATCACTCGTGGTCTTCACGATCTGGTTGCGAATCTGGTCGCAACGGGCGGTGATGTCCTTCTTCTTTCCGGCCCCTTCGATGATGGTCGTCGCATCCTTATCCACGACGATCTTCTTTGCCCGGCCCAATTGCGAAAGCTCGATGCTCTCAAGCTTAATGCCCAGGTCCTCGGTGATAACCTGGCCGCCGGTCAATATGCCGATATCCGCCAGCATCGCCTTGCGCCGATCACCGAAGCCCGGCGCCTTGACGGCGCAAACCTTCAACACGCCTTGCAGCCGGTTAATCACAAGCGCCGCCAGCGCTTCGCCTTCGACGTCCTCGGCGACAACCAGCAACGGCCGGCCCACCTGCGCGATCTTCTCGAGCAGCGGGATGATCTCGCGAACGTTGGAGACCTTCTTTTCGTGCAGGAGGATGTACGCATCTTCGAGAATCGCTTCGACGGTATCCGGGTTCGTCATGAAGTACGGCGAGAGATAACCCTTCTCGAACTGCATACCCTCGACGACGTTCAGCTCGTTTTCCATTCCCTTGCCTTCTTCGACTTCGATCACGCCGTCGCTGCCGACTTTGTCGATGGCGTCGGCCAGAATCTCGCCGACGGAAGCATCATTGTTGGCGCTGATCGTTGCCACTTTCGCGATGTCGTCGTGGCCTTTCACGGGAACGCTGACCGACTGAATATATTTTGCAGCCGCCTCCGCCGCCTTGGAGATACCCCGCTGAATGGCCATGGGGTTCGAGCCGGCCGTGACGTGCCTCAAACCCTCCGTGTAGATCGCCTCCGCGAGGACGGTCGACGTCGTCGTCCCGTCGCCGACTACGTCCGAGGTCTTGCTGGCGACTTCGTTGACCATCTTGGCGCCCATGTTCTTGAACGGCTCGGGCAGCTCGATTTCCTTACTCACCGAGACACCGTCCTTCGTCACTTTCGGAGAGCCCCAGCTTTTCTGCAGGATGACGTTTCTGCCGGTCGGCCCAAGCGTGACTTTCACCGCTTCGGCCAGTTGTACCAGACCGTCTTTGAGCTGGGCTCGCGCCGCATCGTCATGCATCATTTGTTTTGCCATTG